>JASLCY010000380.1 GCA_030151925.1 Oligoflexus sp. | reverse complement strand
TTCACGAGACGCCGACCAGCGTAGTGCAGATCGACGATCTCATAGTCGATGTCGCCCGCTGGTCGTTCCACGTTGACGAGATCACCGATCTTCTTGCCCCAGACGGCCCTTGCCAAAGGCGATTTCCAGGAGATGGTCTTGGCGTCGACATCGGATTCGCCGACGCCGACGATCGTCCAGGTCTTCTCGTTCCCGTCCTCGTCCACGACCGTGAACGTCGCGCCGAACTCGACGCGATCGCTGCGTATATTCTGAGGGTTGATGATCTCCACGTCCTTGAGCAGGCCCGTGAGGTAACGCAGGCGCTTGTCGATCTCGCGGATCCGCTTCCGGCTGTAGATGTACTCGGCGTTTTCCGATCGATCGCCTTCCGCGGCCGCGGTCGCCATGTTCTGCACCATCTTCGGGCGGTCTTCCTCGATCAGCTTCCGATGCTCCTCGGCTATCTTATCGTAGCCTTCGCGAGTCATCGGATTCTTCAGCTCCTTCATAGGACGATGGCCTTCACGTTCTCGACGTTCGGCAGCTCCTTGAGCTCCCGGAGGTTCTGGGCCATGAGGCGCTGGTCGATGCTCACCACCGCCATGGCCTTGCCGCCCTTCACGTTGCGGCTCAGGTTGAAGCCGCTGATGTTCACGCCCGTCTTCGCGAGGTACTGTCCCACGTCGCCGATTACGCCGGGCCTATCGTGGTTCGAGATGAGCAGCATGCTGCCGGTCGGTTCCACCTCGAAGTGGAAGTCGTTGATGAGCGTGAGCCGCAGGTGGCGATTCTCGAACACGACGCCGCCGACCGTCATCTGCTGGCCCTGAGCGCCGGTCACCAGGACCTTCAGGGCGGAATTATAGGAGGTGAAGCCGGGATCGATCGTCTCGGAGACCGTGATGCCGAGGCGATCCATATGCCGGCCGACGTTCACGAACGAGACGTAGTCATCGACCACCTTGCTCAGGTAGCCCTTCATCCAGCTCAGGCGGATGATGGAGTTGTCGAGCTCGGAGATGTCGCCGCGATACTGGAACTGGACGCTCTGCGGATTGAAGTCGAGGATCTGCCCGACGATGGAGCCGAGTTTTTCCGCGAGGGTCGAATAAGCCTTCATGATCGGCCTATCGATCACGCCGACTTCCGGAAGGTTCACGTGATAGTCGACCACGCCGCCCTCAAGCGCTTTGCGGATCTGCTCGGCCACCGTCTGGCCGATGGCGATCTGGGCCTCTTCGGTCGAGGCGCCGATATGCGGCGCGCAGTAGACGTTCGGATGTTCGACCAGCGCCCGCAGGGGTTTCGGTTCGGTCTCGAAGGTGTCGAGCGCGGCGCCCGCGATCCATTTATTCTCGAGCGCCCAGAGCAGGTCCTTCTCGGCTACGATACCGCCGCGCGCGGCATTCACGAGGTAGCCTTCGGAGCCGATCGCCTTCAGGACCTCACGATCGACCATGCCGGTCGTCTCTTTGGTTTTCGGCACGTGCAGCGTGAGGATGTCCACCTTCTGCGCGAGCTCGAGGAGCGACGCGGCCGGCGTCGCCCTATGCTTGAGGAAGATATCGGGAGCGATATAAGGGTCGTAGGCGTAGACTTCGCAATCGAAGCCGCGGCAGAATTGGGCGACGCGATGCCCGACGTTGCCGAGGCCGACGATGCCTATGCGTTTGCCGCGGAGCTCGCGGCCGCTGAATCTATGGCGATCCCAGCCGCCGGCTTTCAGCGTGCTCTGCGCTTCGGGCAGGCGGCGGAACATCGAGAGCATGAGGCCGAGGGTGAGCTCGGCCGCGGAATTGGTGTTTTTGCCCGGCGTGTTCATCACCAGGATGCCTTTTTCCGTGGCGTAATCGAGATCGATATTACCGACGCCGACGGCGGCGCGGGCGATGAGCTTGAGTTGGGGGGCGGCGTCGATCAAGGCCTTGTTTACGTCGGTCTCGCTGCGGGACACGAGGACTTGAGCGTCGGCGAGCTGCGAGGCGAACTCGGGAAAGGTCGAGTCGGGCATATACACCACGTCCACTTCATCGATCTTCGCGAGGCCTTCGAGGGCTATGTTGTGCAGCGCGCCGGTAATTAGCACTTTTGTACGCATATCTTCCGCCTTATTTTTCACGAACTAACCTTAGTCACGAACCTAACACATCGCTGAACGTCCCTCGACCTTGATTTCGATTGCGCGGCGCGCCTCTCGCCCAAAGCGTGGGATGCCAAGCCTTAGAGACTATTACTAAAGTTAAGAATATCTAATTGGTTCTTGTAAATAAATCTGACATATGCCAAGAGTTTGGTTGATTTGCGGCCTTGTTAACGAATAAAAATCTCAAAAAATCAATGGGTTAGACTTTGGCTAACTCCTTGCGTAAGAGACCTATATAGAACAGGCCGGCCCGGAGCCTTACCCAGGTGGAGCTTTGCGAATGACAGCCAAAACACCTCAAGCCCAACGTATCCTCATCCTCAGCGGATCCAAGATTTTTCCAAATCTTACCGGCGGGCACCTGAGAAGCGGCGGTGTTGCCAAATCCCTCGCCCGCATGGGCCACGAGGTTTGCATCTACGGCCTCGCCGGTCGCAAGCAGGACTACGGCCACGGCCAGAACATCCTTTACCAAGCCATCGAAGAAAACCTGGTCGAGGAAGTGAACCTCTCGCTCTGGACCGGCCTCATCCAAACCGCCTCGCGCCGCCTCGGGCTGCCGCGCTTTTGGCAATATCTCCTGCTCCTCTTCGGCATCATCCCCGCTTCGCTGCGCAACCGCTTGCAGTGGGCGGACATCATCATCGCCGATTCGCCTTTCACTCCGCCGATTCCCGGCCCCTGGCGCCGCAAGACCTGGCTGCTCCTCAGCCATAACCTCGAGCATCGCCTCATGGCCCAGGGCTCGCGCATGGAGAAGATCACGGCGCCCTGGATGGAGCGCATCGAGATGGTCGCCACCCTTCGTTATAGCGGCATCCTCGCCTGCGCGAAGGAAGACCTCGATTACTTCCGCGCCCGCGCCCATGATCCCGAGAGCATCCGCCTCGTGCAGAACGGAGTGGATCCCGATCTCTACATCCATTCCAAGGAGGAAGGCCTGGGCCTCCGCAAGGCTTGGGGCCTGACCGACGAAGACTGGCTCGTGGTCTTCAGCGGCAGCCGTTTCCAGCCCAACCTCGACGCCCTGGTGAAACTCGAGGCCTTCCTGGCGAAGGAACGCGAATTCCTCGTGAAGAACAGGATCAAGATCCTGCTCCTCGGCTCGATACGCTCCGCGCCTTCGATCAGCGAGACGATGATAGTCACCGGCCCGGTGCCGGAGACCTATCCTTACTTCGCGGCCGCCGACGCGGCCCTGAACCCGGTCGCGACGGGTTCGGGCAGCAACGTGAAGATCTTCGAATACCTCGCGGCGCGCCTGCCCGTGATCTCGACCCGCTTCGGCATCCGCGGCACGCGCCTGGATGCGGAAGCCGATGTGATCGAATTCAAGGACGGCGCTCAGCTGGAAAGCTTCAAGGCCCTGGTGGAGACGAAGAGCAAGGCGGAGTGGAAGGCGCATGCGGAACAGGTCTGGAGCCGCATGCAGGATTCCTGCGATATGACCGAGATACTCAAGAGAGAATGGAAGGGGCTCCCTCTCGGGAAGGCCCCTGGCTTCAATTCCTTCAAACCCCTCGTCACTGGCACAGGTAACCGCTGATATCGGTGAGGCCCCAGGATACCAGCGTTCCGGTATCCGAGGCCGCTCCGTCGGAGACTTCCAGCGTCCACGCGCCGTCCAGCGCTTCCCCTTTAAAAGCGTTCAAGGATTCATCCGGCTTCAACGTCGTCGGATAGGTGCCGATCACGTTGTCGGTGCTCGAGCCCGTGCGGTTGTGCAGCGTGACGGCCGTGCCTTTGGGCGATCTCAGCACCACTTTCAAATCACCCTGGTAGGTGTGCTTGATGTTCACGTCCACCGTGAGTTGGTCGGAGACCTTCGCGTTCGAATCGAGAGCGATCGTATCCTTGATGCCCGCCGGGTCGTTGTCGGGGATCGCGATCTTCGGCTGGCTCGTGCCCGACGTCGTCTGCGCTTTACCCACCATGAACTTGAACGGCAGCGTCCAGGCGCGGCCGTCCTTCGCCGTGATCTTCAGCTCGAACGAGAACGAGGCGCCGCAGGGCGTATCATCCGCGAGCTTAAAGCCGAAGTCCAGCGCCCGGCTCGCGCCGTCCTTGAGCTCGCCGAGAGCGATAGGCTCCGGCAACCCGAGCACATGCGCGTCTTGGGTCGAGAAGGTGAGCGTCACGTCTTCCGCTATGAGGTCGCCCGT
>JASLCY010000355.1 GCA_030151925.1 Oligoflexus sp. | reverse complement strand
GGAACCACGGCGGTCCCGAAAGATCAGAACGTCATCAACCTGAACGTCATCGACTCAGGACCCAACGATTGCACGACGATCTACTTCAACCTCACGAAATCCGGCAAACCCATCGTCGGCGAGAGCATAGTCTTCGGCACGCAGGTCGACTTCCCCAAGGGATCGAAGCTCGCGAAAAAAGCCGATGCGCTGCAGACGGCGACCGATCCCGTCACCAACAAGAAGTACGCGACATATAAATCCACCAGCTCAGGCGCCGGCGATTTCCCGGTTCCCGTCTGCGCCGGCGTCTCGCTCGGCACGATCGTGATCTCGGGCGCCTACACCGATCCCGATGAAGGCCGCACCTACAAGGTGCAGAGCCCCGTGATCCGCATCACCTCGGGCCTCACGAACTACATCAACTTCTCGCTCACCTTCGACCCGCTGAACGCGCGGACGCTCAAAGCCTACTACAACACGAACAGCGACTACGACCTGCCGTTCGAAGTTCAGCTGGGAGCGCGCTTCGATGGTCGCGCGATCTCCGATTACCCGATTATCTTCGGTACGGAAGTCGGTCGTTACACGCTGGAGAACGGCGGTACGGCCGATGATACGACCAATGCGGTGAAAGCGAGCCTGCACGCGCTCCATGCGACGGATAACTATCCTTATCCCGTCATCAATTTCACTTCGACCTATCCGCTCGCGCAGACGAGGTGCGACCCGGCGCAGATCGCGGCCTGGGCCCAAGCCAACGGCCGCACCAAGCTCAGTTATTCCGATCTCAGCATGAACTGGCGATCCACGGCGGTCTATGCGGTGCGCGGCCAGGAGTATTATTACGATGCGAATCGCAACGGCGTTTATGATGAAGGCGGCGACGGCTTCTGGGACAAAAACCAGAACGGCGTCTTCGATGCCGGCGATGTGCTGACCTATGATGCGGGCAATAACGGCTTCGACCCGAACAGCGAATGGTTCATCGACCTGCCGACGCCCTTCATCGATGTGGATGAGGACGGCGTGTTTGATGCCACGAAAGATTACCTCCTGGGCGACCAATACGTGGCGCCGAACGGCAAACGCGATGCCGACGCCCTGATCTGGAAGAAGGAGATCTTCCCGATCGGCATGGGCGCCTCGCCTTACAGCCTTAGGAGCAAGGATATCAAGGCCGGCACAGGTTACCTGACGCCCGACGACTACTATAAGACCACCAATCACGTCTACGGCCTGCACCCGATCGCCGTCAGCGACCTCTGGGTCGGCTCGGCTTTACCCGAGGGCCTTTACAGCTTCGTGACCTTCGCGCACGATATCTGCGGCAACCTCCTGCCGGGCGGCACGAAAATCAAGGTCGAGTTCGAACCGACCCATGCCGGTGATTACGGTCCACGGACGCCCACGGCTCATTTCGATGTGCAGCCGGACGACATTTATCGTGAGCCCGCTCGCCAGCTGATCCGCGATGCGAACGGCGGAGCCTCGGCGATGATCAACTTCAACGAGATCGAGCATCCGACGGCGGCCGACGGTTATCCGATCTATGGCCATATCAATGTCCCGTCCTGCACCAACGCCTGCACCGGCGTGCTCGCGCCGTCCGGCGGAGCCGGCGTGGCCTGCGATTCCTGGGAAGGTTTCGTGCATCTGACTTATACCGAACCGGATTTCGACAAGGTGAAAGGCTCGGTCACGACCTTGACCGTTAGCATGAATACCTCGCAGTACAATGGCTGCAATTGCCTTAACGATCCCCAGATCATCCAGGTCGGAGGCGTCTGCCGCTGTCAGAACCCCACCGCGTCCTGGGATGATGCCACGCAGGCTTGCGTGTTACCTCAGTAGTGGAGAGAGAAGCCCAGGCCTCGCGGCCTGGGCATTTTTTGTCGTTCGGAATTAGGTATTGCTGGGAACCTGCATCACGCCGTGGATGAAGTCCTTAACGAGCTTGCCGCGCGGCGTAAAGGTCGGGGCATTCTGCAGCGCGTCCTTGGCCTTCGTATCATCGATCAGAGAGCGGTAGATGCGATTCACGCAGTAATCGCTGCGCGTGATCTTATTCGCGTCATGGGTCGCGGAGGCGATGTCCTGCAGCATGGCCAGACGAGTCTGCTCGTCCTTCATGTTCGGTTCGGGCTCGGCGGGGAAGCTGAGCGTCTCGCCGGTCTCCAGGGCTTTTTTAACACGAGCCCTCAGGCTCTGGGCTTTTTTGAGGCGCTGGGGATTCTTCGTATGGAGCGCGGTCTCCAGGGCTTCGGCCGCCTCTTTCAACCTCTGGCCGCGGGCATAACCGAGGCCGAGGTTATAGGAGAGCAGCGCCCGCACTTCCTGCTGGCCGTCGGGCAGGGACGCGAGCGCCTTCTGATAGAGCTCTAGGCCTTCCTTGTGTTTGCCGACCTGGATCAGGCTCACCGCGCGGTTGTTCATGAAGGCGAGGACCTCCTTGAACGACTTGAGATTCTGCAGGAGCTTCCTCGCGGTCTCGGTGTGGCCCCGCTTGATCGCGCCTTTGGCCTCGGTCTCCAGGACGACCTGCGCATCGGGATCGAGGTCGCGCGCCTGCTCGAGATAGGATTCGAACTTGCCGTCGTCGCCGTTTTCGAGATGGCATTCCGCGATCTCGCAGAGATAGTCCACGTTAAAGGGCGAGAGGAAACTCACGTTCTCGAGGCAGCGCAGGGCGGCATCGAATTCCCGGAGTTTCATCAGGGATTTGCTGAGGAGCTCGAGGGCCTCGCGCGAGTCCGCGGCCTCGTGGATGGCGTCGAGCGCGTATTTCTTGGAATGGAGGTAGCAGCCCGCGTCGTAGGCGAGCTGGGCTTCCATCACCAGGCGCTCGGATTCGATCACCATGGGATGTTTCATGAAGAGCTGGCGATAACGCGCGAGCTCCTTGTCCTGCTTCTTGGAGAGCAGCTTGAGCTTCGTCTTGAGGCTCGAGAGGTCGGACGGGCCTTTGACCTGCTGCATCGTCCAGAGCACCGCTCGGAAAACGTCCTTCTCCACCAGCGGCTTGGCGACCAGGCAGCTCACGTCGAGCTCCTTGAGCCAGAGCGTGTCGCGTTCCTTGATCCTCTGGTTGCAGACGATCAAGGGCACCTCGACCTCGAGGCGGCGCCGTAATTTATAGAGGAAGATGGGCCCCGGGATATTGGGCAGCTGCCATTCCGAGATCACGAGGTCGGGGCGTCCGTTCTTGCGGATCCACTTCATGAGCGGGATGGGATCCTGGAAGGTCTCGACCTGTTCGAAGCCGAGGCGTCGGACCATATCAGCCAGGGTTTGCAGCGCTTCGGCGTCGCTGTCGAGCAGGAGGCAGGTCTTGAACCCGAAGTGCTGCGCGAGTTTTTCCGAAGGGCCGGCCTTGATCTCCTGGTTCGGGATATAAGTGCGGCGCAGGTTCTCGACCTCGGCCTTGAGTTCGGGCGCGGTGAGGAGAAGCTGCGCGACGATGACTTTGGCTTCCTCCGGCTCCCGCGCGCGGAAATAGTTGCGGGCCTGGGCGAGGAGGATATCGTTCCGGTCCGGATAGATCTGCAGGAGCGAACCGAAGAAGCGCTTCGCCTCCTGGTACTCCTCCTTCTCCGAGAGGAAGTCGATCAGGTATTCGGCGGCGATGCGGGTGCAGTCGCCGTCGAAACGGTCGATGCGCTGCACGAGCTTCTGCAGCTCGGCGAGCACGCCTTCCTTCGAGGTATCCATCTTGTGGCAGGAGAAGGCGCCCATCTCGAAGGCCAGCGGGATGCAGCTGTCGTCCTCATCGCGGAGGATGGAGACTTTCATGACGCGCAGCGCCGGGTTCTTGTCGATGATGTTCAGGATATGCAGCACGTGGCCGTCCGCCATGTCCTTGACCGGGGCGATGATCCACTGCACCGGCTCGGTCTCCAGGATCTCGATGCTGGTCTTGATGTCGGCGACGGTCGTGATGCTGGTGAAGGACAGTTCCTTGAGCGTGGACGACAGGAGGCCGCGCACCGTGCTCGAAGGCGAGATCACGAG
>JASLCY010000267.1 GCA_030151925.1 Oligoflexus sp. | reverse complement strand
CTGCTCGAAGGCCTTTTGACCCCGGCGGAGCTCAAGGCCGGAGCCGAAGTTCCCGCGCCCTTCGTCGTCATTTACAAGAACAGCGTCGGCAGGGAAGCGGATAAATTCTTTCCGAGCAAGGCCGGCCCTATCACGAAAGCGTCCCTCACGGGCACGACCGCGGAGATCTATGCGGATTATGCCGACAAGGTCCTTCTGTTGGATGGCATGGAGCATTGGTTGACTCGCAACTCGACCGGCTGCTCCCATGCTCTGTGCAGCAGCTTGCTGCTCACCGGCGCTAATTCCTATAGGACCGGGGGCGACGGGACGGAGGTCGCGACCCTGGAATCCTTGGACTATACCATCGCTAAACAATTAGCGCAAAAGGAACCCATAACGACCGCGGCTTGTGAGATGAGAGGGCACAATCCCAACCTGAGTTGGTCGGGGCGAGGCGTAAGGATGCCCTTGCAGCGCAATCCCTATACTCTCTATACGAGCCTGTTCCAGAACGGGCTGGGGACTTCGTCCTCGACAAGCGCAAGCGACCCGGACGCCTTGAAGGCCGCGCAACTCCTCGAGAAAAGCGTCAACGACGTCCTGCGGGATCAGCTCAAGGCGCTGCAGAAGAATAGCCGCTTGAGCTCCGACGACCAGAAGAGGCTCGATCAGCATTTAAACGCCATCCGTGAGGTCGAGAAGGGGCTGGGCGATGCGGGCCTCGATCAGATCTCCCTATCCGCCGATACCATAGCCTCGATCAACGATAAAAAAGGCTGGTCCGTGGACAATGACAACGGCCACGCGCAGACCGGCCTGCAGTTCGTGGTCGCGGGCAGTTGCAACGGCCTCTTTAAGCAGTGGCAGCTGTTGAATGTCAAAGGCACCGTCAACAATCGGTTCTTGGCTTCCATCGGCGCGGCGATGGGATTGAAGGAGAACGGCGCTCCGATCACCAAGTACCACGTGGACGACGCAACGAAAGCAGGCCGCCCGGCAACCGGTTTGATAGACGAGATGTTCGCAAAAAAACCGTCGTGATAGAAGCGCGGGCATACCTGTGTCGGCGCTCTGCCGATACGCAAATTCGTACCTCGAGCCCCTATGAGAGCGTATCAAGACGAATCAAATTTGATTCACGCGGAACAAGTCTTACAAGGCAAAGGGTTGGCGTTTTTTTGCGTCTTGCAGCGATGAAACTCCTTGTGCGGAGATCGTCATATAATTATAAAGAGTCCATCTTGGATAGGATTTTGAACTAGGAATATCAGGATGCAAGGTCAGAATATAAGGGAATACCTCCTTCAGGAGTATAACAGGAGGAAAGCCCGCACCGGGCAATATTCGATTCGAAGTTTCGCGAGATTCCTGAACATGCAACCCGCGACCATCTCGCAGATACTCAACGGCAAGAGAAAAGTCACCTTCGCTACGGCGAGTGAGATCCTCGACAAGCTCAATGTTCCGACCAACGTGAAGAACGCGTTGCTCCTGTCGCTCGATGAGGACTTGCCCGATCATATCCCGCCCCTGAAACCTCTCGAGATCGATAGGGAGCCTCCTGAGCAGCTTTCGTGGTGGGAAACATGGGCTGCCTATGCGGCCTTGGATCTCCCCGGGCTCGAGAAGACCCTCGCGGGGATATCCAACAAACTGGGTATCCCTTTGGAGAAAACAAGCGAGGTTATGGAGTTTTTGGTCAGCTCGGGTTTCGTGACGCTGGTCGACGGCGCGTACCACAGAGAGAAGAACTCTTTAGTTATGGAGTTCGGCCGTACGCCCGCGTTCGATACGGCTATCGCCCAGAACTTGATTTCACTCTCGGTCGAGAAGCTGAAAAATCCCGCGAAAATGAGCACCCTTCAAAACTTCATGGTGATCATCGATGAAAACGACTTTCTGGAAATCAACAGAAGGTTGATCGAGTTTCGAGAATCGCTCCGACTCTACCTCGCGCGACCCAGGCCCTTGCGCGACAAAGTCTATAATTTGAATATGCATCTCTTCCCCATCGAGTAATGCCCATTCTTTCAACATGCTAAAGTCTTTACTTTACTATTCTCTCCGACCTGATGATACTTAAGCAGTTGCTTGAGTATTGTCGAAGGAGAGCAAAGTGGGAACTGTCGATCGAATCTTTCACGCTTTGGGCGATCCCAACCGCCTGGCCATGATTGAGCGCCTCAGCTCTGCGCCCATGTCTGTGAGCGAACTGGCCAAACCCTTTCCCATATCCCTGGCGGCCGTCGTGCAGCACGTTCAGATCCTCGAGGATTCGGGGCTGGTGAAAACGGAAAAGCAGGGCCGGGTCCGCACGTGCCGGCTCGTCACCGAGCGGCTCAGCACTGCGGAAAAATGGATTTCGGAAAGACGGGCCCCTAGGAGTATGGAAACCGAGCCGGTCGCCAGCTCCTCATTTGCAGCAAGACAGCGTTCTGTCCCGATGATAAAGTGAAGGATCTCATTCGTTCGGGCATCAACAAGCATAAGGCGGGAAACTTATGAAGCTATGGGCTATCGGGTCGAAAAGAAATCTGTTCGCGACGCTTTTCCTTTCCTTGCTGGCGACCGGCTTCTGCGGTTGCCGGACGGTTGGGAACGGTGACGCCAGCC
>JASLCY010000266.1 GCA_030151925.1 Oligoflexus sp. | reverse complement strand
GCGCCTGGCCAACATCTTCATGAGTGAGATCGTGAACAAGTCCACCCACGGCATCGACCTCCACACCGGCGCCGTGCATCGCACGAACATGTCGCAGATCCGCGCGGAGACCGATGACGAGGAGACCCTGCGCCTGGCGAAGGCCTTCGGCATCTCGGTGATCATCAAGAGCAACGTGCGCGACGGTTCGCTTCGCCAGTCGGGCCTCGAGCAGAACATCCCCATGCTGCTCTTCGAGGGCGGCGAGGCCTTGCGCTTCGAGGAATCCGTGATCAAGGTCGCGCTGGACGGCATCCTCTCCGTGATGCACGAGATCGGCATGATCGAGCAGCCGCGACGGACGCGCAGGCCGAAGGCCACGCCTTACATCGCCAAAAGCAGCTTTTGGATGCGGGCGACGCGCAGCGGGATCGTCCGCACGATAGGGCGGATCGGGCAGCTCGTGCATAAGGGCGAAGTCATCGCGGTGATCTCGGATCCCTATGGCGACGAGATCGAAACGGTGGTCGCCCGGCTCGAAGGCATCATCATCGGGGCGCTGGTCCTGCCGGTGGTGCACGAAGGCGATGCGCTCTTCCACATCGCGACCTTCGAGGACCCGGAGAAGGTCGAAGAAAGCCTGAGCGATCTCGATGAATACGGTTTTTGAAGGTCAAACCATCCCAACAACGACAAAGGCAGCTCCCTTCGTGGAAGCTGCCTTCGTTTTTTAGCTCGGAAAAGCCTTATTTGCCTTTGGGAGTGAGGAAGATCTCAACGCGGCGGTTCGCGGCGCGGCCTTCTTCAGTCGTGTTGTCGGCGATCGGCTGGTTCGGACCGTAGCCGACTGCTTTCAGACGGGCATCCGCTACGCCTTGCTTGCGGAAATACGCAGCCACGGCCTGAGCGCGTTGCTCGGAGAGGATTTGGTTGGCTTGTTGGTTGCCGCGGTTATCGGTGTGGCCCGAGATTTCCACGTTGGTGTCCTTATATTCTTTGATGACGTCGGCGACGCTGCCCAAAACGTTGTCAAAGCTTGGATTGATGATGGCTTTGCCGGTTTCGAAAGTCACGTTGCCGGGCATGTTGAGAACGATGTTGTCGCCTTTACGAGTCACGCTTACGCCGGAAGACTTGAGCTTCTCGCGGAGAGTCGCTTCCTGCTTGTCCATGTAGTTACCGACGCCGCCACCTACAGCCGCGCCGATTGCCGCACCTGCAAGACGCGCGTTCTGACGAGTTTGCTTGCTGCCTTTGACTTGGTTACCCAACACAGCACCGGCCGCCGCACCGGCTACTGCGCCGATCGCCGTGTCCGAAACACCTTTATCGCCGGTGTAGGCGTTTTCGGTGGTACAAGCAGCGCTTGCCCAAGCGAGAATCAATCCCATGCATGCGACTTTAAACTTCATTCCAGTCTCCATAATCCCTAATGAATTCTTCTCGTTCTAACCCAAAACTCGTTTTGAGCGCCCCGATCCTACCAGATAACTCCTCGGGACAACACAATTATTTGACCATTCTAGCGATACTCCCCGGCGCTTGAGGAAATTCTAAGAAATGCCGATAGGGGGTAAGGATTTCGCTTCTTTCCTCAGGAGTGACGCGTGCGGCTGCCTATCCTCAGCGTAGCGGTTCTTGGGGCCCTCTCACTAGCAGGAGCCGCTCTCGTGCTAGCCGAAGGGCAGAGGGAACTGTCATCCCACGTCACGAGGCTGAGGGCGCAGTCGCTGCATGAGACGAGCGACGATGAGTCGTTCAAGGTCCTGAGCGCGGTCGCGCGGGAACGCGCCATGCTCTATGAGCAGGCGATCGTCAAGGACCACCTCGACCAAGGCCTGGTCGTGAACCGCAATCTCGCCGACGGGAGAGCCGAGAGCCTCTGCGACAGCCTCTTCTTCTCGAGCCTGCGTTTTACCGCCCTGCATAAGCTCGGCTGGAGCGACGAGGCGAACGAGGCCTGGTCGCACGTCCTGCTCGAGACCTACGACAGGGGCCGCTTCATCCGCCATCCCAAATGCCGAAGAAAATCCGCCTCGCGGGATCAGATCATAGGCCTCACGGTCGCGCTCACGCAGGAGCCGCTGCAGCATCGGCTGGAGCTCGAGCGCATCCTGCAGATCATCGAACGCACCGGCGGTTCGATCGACGACGGGCCCTTCTATGTAAGCCGGCTGAGCCCCGGCATCGGCGAGAACCTCCGCCAGCTCGCGATCGCCCGCGGCTGGAGGCCCGAGCACCTGCCGAAGGTCGTGCGGGACGGGTTCTCCACGGTGGAGTTCGATACGTGGATGGGCACGCCCGGCTACGTCGCCCACCTCAGCGCCCTCATGCTCTGGATAGAGCTCGAGCTCATCGACCAGCATCCGCACCTTGAGGTGCATAGCATCAACGGTTTCATGGACGACTTCGCGCCCGACTGGGCCGCGAGCTTCAGCGCGCAGCGCCGCGCGTGGGTGGCCGCCGAGCTTTATCGCGCCGATCCCGACAATCTCTTCTTCGAATACCTGAACCTCCGCGCCGCCGGCGCC
Source organism: Oligoflexus sp. (assembly GCA_030151925.1). GTDB lineage: Bacteria > Bdellovibrionota_B > Oligoflexia > Oligoflexales > Oligoflexaceae > Oligoflexus. Next base: position 6,028 of record JASLCY010000266.1, on the reverse strand, counting down.
CTCACCAAAAACGCGCGGGCCCGCCTGCTCGAAAAACTCCTGGCGATGCCGGAGTTCCCCGTCGGGCGCCTGCCGCAGAACTGCGATCGCCACGCCGACTATCTCTGGCAACGCGCCTCGATCGAATACCAGGGCGACGGCGAATGCCGCGAGTCCTTCAGCGGCGTGGATTTCCTTTGGATGACCGCCCTCCTCGTGGCAGAATAAGCTGCACGGCATAAGGAATCGCCATGAAGCACGTCGGCGTCTATTATCGTGTCTCGACGGATCGCCAGGACCTCGCCAGCCAGCAGTCCGCGGTCAAGGCCTGGCTGGAAAGCCTGCCGGAAGAGAAGCGGCCGCTCAGCCTAACCGAATTCAAGGACCATGGCTTCTCGGGGAAGGACAGCACGCGAAAAGCCTATCAGGCCCTTCTGAAAGCGGCCTTCGAGAGGAAGATCGATACGATCGTCGTCTATCGGCTCGACCGCCTCAGCCGTAACGCGACCGAAGCGATCCAGGTGCTGCTTACGCTCGACCAGGCCGGCGTCGGTTTCATCTCGGTGACCCAGGCCGTCCTCAACCTCGGCCTCGACAATCCATTCCGCCGAACCATGCTCGCCGCCTTCTCGGAGATCGCCGAGATCGAGCGCGATACGATCGTCACGCGCGTCAAGCAGGGGCTTGAAGCCGCGAAAAAGAGGGGCGTGGTGCTCGGCCCGCCGCGGAAGACGACCGACGCCCAGGTGGAATCCATCCTCAGGCTGCGCTCGGAAGGGCTGAGTTTCGCGAAAATAGCCGCGGAGCTTGCCATGCCGGTCTCCACGGTCAAGCATCTCGCCGCTCAGGCCAAAGAGAAGGCGGAACGCGGGTAGAAAAAAATCGGGCCCCGAAAGGGACCCGCTGAATGTATTTCGATATGAGTTTCCACCGTCAGAGACGAGCTTCACTCGTTGTCGATAGCCTCGCTGATTTCCTGCACGATGCTCATGAACACCTGGCGATCGGCCTTGCTCCAGACTTCAAGCGCGCGGCTGAGGTTGAAGGGGCTGTCTTCTTCCTGGATGTGAAGAAGGAATTCCACGGTATGATCCTGCTCTTCGGTGAGGTTTTCCTCCTCATACGCCGCAAAGATCGCATCGAAGAGTTCGTCCGCGTCCTTCGCCTTGGGTGTATTGGCGAAGCAGCTGAAACGAAGGACCTGCTCGGCGAAGAGCTCGGTGTCGACTTCGATCTCTTCGTCGTCGTCATCTTCCTCGTCTTCGTAATCCTCGTCGTCTTCTTCCTCTTCGTACTCCTCATCATCGAGTAGAACTTCTTTTAATTCTATTGACTTGTCTTTATCGAGGTCACTCATAAGCCTGCTCCAGATGATGGTTTAGGAATGCGGTATACTCTACCATCCCAAGGGTTGAAAAGCATGAAAAATTCAGACATTTCCACCCTATTTAGGCAGGGTATGGAAATCATTAGCTCGCCTCAGCGCCGGGAATAAATAAGCCCAAAGCAGGACAATCGCAACCGTGCCAAGACCGCCCACGACCACGGCCGGGACCGAGCCCCACCAGGCCGCCGTGAGGCCGGATTCAAATTCTCCAAGCTCATTTGACGCACCTATAAAGACCATATTCACGGCGCTCACGCGGCCGCGCATGGCGTCGGGCGTATGCACCTGAATCAGGGTCTGGCGGACCACGACGCTGACCATATCGGTCGCCCCGAGCACGATCAGGCAGATCACCGAGAGAATCACATTCGTGGACAAACCGAAGACGACGGTGAAGATCCCAAAGAGCGCCACCGCCCCCAGCATCATGATGCCCACTCGCGACTTCAGGGGTTTGAACGCTAGGAATATCGCGACCAGAGCCGCACCTGCGGCCGGCGCGGCGCGCAGATAACCGAGTCCCGAGGGCCCGATATGCAGGATGTCTTTCGCGAAAACCGGCAGCAGGGCCACGGCTCCCCCAAGCAGCACCGCGAAGAGGTCGAGCGAGATCGCTCCGAGCACCATCTTGTTCTCCCAAACGTACTTGAGGCCCGAGAGCAGCTCGATCTTCTTTCCGCCGTGCTCCGGCGGAGGGAAGACCGGCAGCGGCACGATCCCGAGCAGCGAAAGGCTGAAGAGCAGCCAGGCCGCCCCGTAAACCCACTGCAGGTGCCCGCCGCTCACGGCGAACAAGAGCCCGGCCAAAGCCGGCCCCAGGATAGTCCCGAGCTGGAAGGTGGTCGAGGAGAGGGCTATGGCCTGCGACAGCCTCCCGTCGCGGATCAACTGCGGAAGGTAAGAGCTCGCCGAAGGGTTGCCGAAGGCCCGCGCGAAACCGATGACCACGAACGTCGTATAAAGGTGCACGAGCCCTCCGCCTTCCCAGATCACACTGAGTATCAGGCTGAGCGAAGTGAGCCAAAGGACAAAAACTGAGAGCAGCATGATCCGCCGCCGCGGGTAGAGGTCCGCGAGGCGTCCGGCGGGAAGGGAGGACAGGAGGCTCGGGAGAAAGATGGCGAGACCCACGTAACCGAGATAAAGGGGCTTATGCGTTCTTTCATAAACGTGCCACGCGACGGCGACCGATTCGACTTGAATCGCCAGGGTGAGGCACATGCGGTAAAACAGGAAGAGACGGAATTTTCGGTCGCGAAATAATGAGGCATCCACCGGCTTTGGAATCCTTGGAACGAGAGGAAGAGGGCGCCTAGGGCTCTTAGCAAAATATAGCGTTTTCCCCTCGAAGTATCATAGTATTAAATCCGGTATCTAGGCCAAAATGCAGGGGAAAAAGGCATGAAGATAGCGATCGTCGGAGCATCGGGTTTTGTGGGTCGGGCGCTGATCGACCACCTTCTCAGGACCACCGATCACCACCTTATCGCGGTCAGCCGCAGCCGCCTCGAGAAGGATTCGGAGAAGTTCGAGTGGCGGGCTTGCGACCTGCACAACCTCCTCCAGCTCGAGCAGGTCCTCGCCGGAGTCGATGCCGCGGTCTATCTCGTGCATTCGATGCTCCCCGGCGCGCGGCTCAACCAGGGCAGCTTCGTCGATTTCGATTTGAGCCTCGCCGATAACTTCGGCCGGGCCGCCCATCTCCATGGCATCGACCGACTCATCTATTTGAGTGGCCTGATTCCGGAAAGCCAGAACCTCTCCGAGCATCTCAAGAGCCGGAAGGAGGTGGAAGACGTCCTGCGCTCCTACGTACCCAAAGTCGTATGCCTGCGGGCGGGCATGATCATCGGCACCGAAGGCTCGTCGTTCACGATCGTCGTCCGCCTGGTCGAACGGCTGCCGGCCATGATCTGCCCGAAGTGGACGCAGCAACGGAGCCAGGCCCTCTTCATCGACGACGTGCTCCATATCATCTCGAAGAGCCTGGAGGAGCCCGCCCGCGACGGCCACACCTACGACCTCGGAGCCGAGCCGCCGATGAGCTACCTCGATATGCTGCGGAAGACCGCGGAGCTGCTCGGCAAACATACGTTTTTTGTGGTTCTGCCGATGTTCTCCCTCCAACTTTCTAAACTTTGGGTGCGACTCATCTCTGGTGCTCCGAAGGACTTAGTGTATCCTTTAGTAGAGAGCCTCAGAGAGCCGATGGTCGTAAGGGCGTCCCATAGGTGGATCGAGCCCGGGTGGAGCTTTACCCCGTTCATCGAAGCGGTCTCGCGAGTCCTCCGGGCGATGCAAAGCGATCATCACCCCCATGCTTTCCGAAGCTGGCGCCTCAAACAAAAAAGCGTGCGGTCGATCCAAAGGCTCGCGCTTCCCGAGGGGCGCAGCGCGGCTTGGGTGGCCGAACAATACGTCGATTATCTGCCGAAGATCTTTCCGCTCCTGATCCGCGTCGTTCGGGACGGTTCGATGATCTATCTTAAGATGCGGGGGCTTCCTATCAATTTATTGATCCTCGATTACAGCCGCGATCGCTCCTCTCCGGATCGCCAGCTCTTTTATGTCCGGGGCGGCCTGCTCTCGGCGAAGAGCGCGAAACCGTCGATGCGCCCGCGACTCGAACTTCGGGAAACCCTCGGCGGCACGGTCTGCCTCGCCGCCGTCCACGATTTCACGCCGCGCCTGCCCTGGCTCGTCTACCGCTGCACCCAAGCCGTGATTCACGCCTGGTTCATGGCCCGCCTCTCCCACTATATTCTAAGGCCCGAAGCTGGCTCGTCCGCGCCGAGGCTTCCCCTAACCATGAGGTAATACGTGCGCCCAAGCCTTGATCTCATCTGGATCAGACAGGACCTTCGTCTTTACGATAACCCGGCGCTGTTCTACGGCGGCGGCCGACCCTGCCTGGTCCTCTTCACGCTCGGCGATCTTAAGGAAGCCCTCACCGGCTCCGCGTCGGCCGCCTGGCTGCACGCCGCCCTGAAAAGCTTCAGCGCCGACCTCGATCATCGTTACAAGGCCAAGCTCGTGCTTTATCCCGGAACCCTGCCGCAGTTCCTCGATCAGGTCCAAGGGATAGCCGATATCCGGAAGATCCGCTGGAACTCGTCCTACACGCCGGCCGATATCGTGCGCGACACGCTCTATCAAGCCGACCTCACCGAACGCGGCATCGAAGTCGAGACGCACACCGGCAACCTCCTGCACGAGCCCTGGGAGATCCAGGCGAAGGCCGGCAAGTTCATCGAGCATTTCTCGCCTTTCCAAAGGCTCTATTACGATCAGCTCGTCCGCAAGGCGCCGCTCGATTATCCGGCGCAGGTGAAGGCCGAGCCGCTGAAAGGCCTAAGCTACGGCAGCGTCAAGGACCTCCGCCTCATCCAGGACCAGCAGCGCTGCGAGGATATCCTCGATTACTGGGACGTCACCGAGAAGGCCGGGCGCGAACTGCTCAAGGCCTTCGTGAAGGACAGGCTCCAGCATTTCGAGGACAGCTCGGAAATCCCCGCGGTCCAGGCGACCTCGAAGCTCTCGCCCTACATCCACTGGGGGCAGATCTCGGTGCGCTGGATCTGGGATATCTGCGAAAGCGGGGGCGATGCCGCGCGCGCGTTCCTCTCGCAGCTCCTGTGGCGGGAATTCTCCTACTATTCGCTCTTCCACAACCCGCAGCTGCTGGCCGAGCCCTTCGCGAAGGACTTCCAGAAATTCCCCTGGAAGCAGGACCAGAAACTCTTCGAAGCCTGGAAGAACGGGCAGACCGGTTATCCGCTCGTCGACGCCGGGATGCGTGAGCTCAAGCAAACGGGCTGGATCCACAACCGCGTGCGGCTCGTCGTGAGCTCCTTCCTCGTGAAGAATCTCGGCATCTCGTGGCAGGAAGGGGCCGCTTATTTCCTCGAGCAGCTCATCGACGGCGATCTCGCGCTCAATACCGTGAACTGGCAACTCGTTACCGGGTGCGGCGTCGACTCCTATCCCTTCAGCCGGATCCTGAATCCGACCAATCAGGGCGACAAGTTCGATGCGGAAGGCATCTACGTGTGTCACTGGGTGCCGGAGCTCCGCAACCTTCCCGAACGCTGGATCCATCATCCCTGGGACGCGCCGCAGGAGGTCCTGAAAAAAGCCGGAATTTCCCTGGGCGAGACTTATCCGCGCCCCTTAGTCGATTTTCATGAATCGCGGGCGCTCGCTCTCGACGCCTTCCAGGCTATGACAGGCGAAACAGAAATCTACGAGACTGGCTGATTTAGTGGCGTTTTTTGGCCCTTGTCGAAGCGAGGCGCCAAAATCTTGCGGGGAGCCATGTTCGCCGACTATTGATCGGAGTGTAAACGCACTTCTATCAAGATGGCCCTTTAATGTGCACTCCGAGGCTTGACGGCCCGTGTTCGCTGAGGCAAGGTTTCCTTAGGGCGAGAGATCGCCGGTACTTGACTATACTTGTACCTTCCTCGACTGAGGTGAGGAGCAATTTCCTTGATAAGACCACTGAGAAATCTTCTCGGTGGTCTTTTTCTTTTCGGCTCAGCCGAACGCTGCGATGCCGGTGAGATGCGCGCCGACGATCAGCGAGTGGATGTCGTTCGTGCCCTCGTAGGTGTAGACGCTCTCGAGGTTGCACATGTGCCGCATGCTCTTGTATTCGAGCAT
>JASLCY010000263.1 GCA_030151925.1 Oligoflexus sp. | reverse complement strand
GAAAAGAACCGCTAAGAAAGCAAAAAAAGCTGGCAAAAAAGTAGCTAAGAAAAAAGCTGGCAAGCGCAAAGCTCGCAAAAGCAAAAAAGCTGCCGTAAAAGCCGCTTAATAGACTCAAGAAAGCGAAAAACGCCGGTTCCCTAAAGGAATCGGCGTTTTTTTTATGTCCGCTCGATCTGCTCGATATCGTTAGCCTTTGAGCACTTCTCGGGCTTTATCGATAAGGGCCTGGAGCTTGATGGGCTTCGGCAGGACGTCCTCGGCGCCGAGGGCGATGGCCTCGTCCCGGGAACGGTCGCTGTAGCCCGTGATCAGAAACACCTTAGGTCTCGCCTTGTTAAGCGCCTTGATGTCCTCGAGCAGCTTCATCCCGCCGCCGCGCGGCATGCGGATATCACTAATGACGAGATCAGGGTCGGCGGACTTCACGAGCTCGAGGGCCTGAGCCGCGTCGCCCGCGGTCAGGGTCTCGAAGCCCTGGCTCTCGAAGCTGAAAGCCATCATCTCGCAAATATCGATCTCGTCGTCCACGATCAAAACTTTGGGCATAAAGACCTCAAGCCAAAGACTCAAATATCCCCGCAGCACCCATGCCGGTACCGATGCACATCGATACGATACCGTATTTCTCCTTATCGCGCTTCATGCCGTGAAGGAGAGTCGCCGTGAGCTTCGCGCCGGTCGCTCCCAGCGGGTGGCCGAGAGCGATCGCGCCGCCGGTGCGGTTGATGATGTTCGGATCGATATCGAGGTGGCGTTGGACCGCCAAGGCCTGCGAAGCGAAGGCCTCGTTGAGCTCGATACGCTGGATGTCCTTGAGCGAGAGGCCGCCGAGCTTCAGGGCGCGGGGAATCGCTTCCACCGGGCCGATGCCCATCACGCGGGGCGGAACGCCGGCCACCGAGAAGGATACGAAGCGCGCGAGCGGCTTCAGGTTGTACTTCTTCACGAACTCTTCCGAGCAGACCATGGCCATGCCCGCGCCGTCCGACATCTGCGAGGAGTTGCCGGCCGTCACCGAACCGCCGGTTTTGAAGGCTGCGCGCAGGCCGCCGAGGACTTCCACGGTACTGTCGCCGCGCGGTCCCTCGTCGGTGTCGAAAGTCTGTTCGACGACGTCCACCGCCCCGTTTTTGCCCGGTTTGCGGAACTGCACCTTAACCGGCACGATCTCTTCCTTGAAGAGCCCGCCCGCGATCGCTTTCGCCGCTTTCTGGTGCGAGGCGACCGAGAAGGCGTCCTGATCCTCGCGCGAGACCTTGAAGTCCTTCGCCACGTTCTCGGCGGTCAGGCCCATGCCGATGTAATAATCCTCGCGACCGGTCTTGGTCACGCTGCGGTTGCCGACCGGCTTGTTGCCCATCATCGGCACCATCGTCATCGATTCGGTGCCGCCCGCGAGTATGCAGTGCGCGGCGCCGGCCTGGATCTGGAAAGCCGCTTGCGCGATGGTCTGCAAGCCCGAGCTGCAGAAACGATTCACCGTCACGCCCGGCACGCTCTCCGGAAGGTCCGCCAGCAGGAGGGCGAAACGCGCGATGTTCATGCCTTGCTCGGCTTCGGGCATCGCGCAACCGATAATCACGTCATCGATTTCGTGCGGGTCGACCGAAGGGTTTTGCGCCATCACCGCCCGGATCACGTCCGCGCAGAGATCGTCGGGACGCTTCGTGCGCAGCGTGCCGCGAGCAGCCTTGCCAACCGCGGAACGAAGGGGACTTACGATATAAGCTGTCTTCATAAGGTTTTCCTTTCAGTTTCTCACCGGTTTGCCGGTTTTCAGCATGCCTTCGATGCGTTCCTGGGTCTTCGTCTCGCGGCAGAGCTCGAGGAACACGCGACGCTCGAGCTCGAGGAAGTATTCTTCCGAGACCACGGTCCCGCTGTCCACTTCGCCCCCGCAGAGCACGGTCGCGACCTTCTCGCCGATCAGGGCATCATAAGGCGAGATCATGCGGCCCTGCACCATATTGATAAGGGCCATGTTGAAGGTCTGGATGCCGGAGTCGCCGACGACCTTGACCTTGGTTTGGGCGAGCGGCGGCTGGTAGCCGTTCTCCGCGAGCTGGAGGATGCGTTTCTTCGCGCGCAGGACCTGGTAGTCGCGGGCGATGGCGACGGTGGCCTTCGCCTGGTTGTAAAGACCCATCTCGATCGCTTCGAGGCCCGAGGTCGAGGTCTTGCCCATGCCGATGAGCTGGAACGCCCTTTGGAGGAAAGGCATGGGATCGACGTTGTCGCCGAGCGAAGCGTTGTTATAAGCGCGGAGGGCGAGTTCCTTGGTGCCGCCGCCGCCCGGGATGAGGCCCACGCCGACTTCCACGAGGCCGGCGAAGGTATCGCCCGCCACGATCTGCTCGCTCGCCTGGAGGCTCACCTCGCAGCCGCCGCCGAGCGTCAGGCCTTGCGGGCAGGCGATCGAGGGGAAGGTCGCGTATTTCAGCTGCAGCATGGTGCCCTGGAAGCGCTTGAGCAGGGCGTCGATCGCATCGAAGCGGTTTTCCTTGATCGCGCCGAGGATCTGCTTGAGGTCGGCGCCGGCCGAGAAGACCTCGCCGTTGTTCGCGATCACGAGGCCCGCGAAATCCGACTTCACCTTGGCGAGCGAGGCCTGGAAGGTCTCGATGATCTCGTCGTTGATCGAGTTCATCTTCGAGTGGAAGACGAGGCAGGCGACGTTGTCGCCGATATCGACGAGGCTCGCGCTGCCGTTGCCGAGGATAAGGGTGTTCTTATCGGCGTTGGCCTTCGACTTCGGCAGGTAGAAGATATGCTCCGGCTTCGCGATGCCCTCTTCCTTGCCGAGTTTGCCGCGATACTGCGCGCGCGGGCCGCTGATGTGCCACTCGGAGGAGTTTGGGACGGGTTTGTAGAAGGCGATGCCCGGCTTGCACCAGTCGGGGAGCTTCACGCCGTCCGCGAGCATGCGGTCGCGGATGGTGTCGTAGCCCAGCGCCTGCCAGAGCTCGAAGGGACCCCATTCCCAGTTGAAGCCCCAGCGGATCGCGTCGTCCACCGACTTGGGACGGTTGTCGGCGATCTCATCGAGGAGGATGGCCGAGTAGGCGAAGGTATCGCGCAGCGTCCGCCAAATGAATTTCGCGCCCGCATCGTCGTGCCCGAGGATGAGGCGGATGCGTTCGATCGTGTCTTCGACCTTGCGGGTCGTCTCCTGCCAGGGGAAGGTCTGTGGCTGCTGCTCGACGTACTTATCTTCCTTGGGGCGATAAGCGAGGATAACCGTCTGGCCCTTGGCGTCGGTCTCCTTCTTGTAAGCGCCGACCGACTTGGTTTTTTGACCAAGCGAACC
>JASLCY010000218.1 GCA_030151925.1 Oligoflexus sp. | reverse complement strand
CGTTCAGATTGAGGTCGGCGCTGGCGTTGAATTCCTTTTTGTCTTCGCGGCTCTGGAACATGAACTTCGCGTTGACGATGAGCGAGGCTCCATAGACGGCCGTGCTCACGAACTCATCGCCGCAGAGCGAACGGATCTGGGGAACGGCCGACCCGCCTACGAAGAGGTTCGGGCGCATGGCTTCGTCGATGCGGAGATCGTCGAGGACCTTCTTCTTCAGGGTGATGTTGTTGATGAGGGATACCGTCGCGCTGAAGTCGTCAGCCGCGTATTTGGAGGCGAACTCGCCGGCGCCTTTCACATCGAAGAGCGAGATCTTCGCGTCGACGTTGATGCCGCCGTTGAAGTTCAGCAGGAGGGTATCGAAATCAAGGTCGTGCACATAGGAAACCGTAGCTTCGGGAGCGCCAGCCCAGACTGGCGTTCCAGTGACGCACTTGCCTTTCAGAGTCTGCGTCACCGAGTCGAATCCTTTTCCAAGAGAAGAAGGAGCGAGGTCAGCCGATCCGCTGATTTCGCCTTTGAGGCTGGTGTCGCTTGCAGCTTTTTGTCCGCAAGATGTGAGAAGAAAAGGGATAAGTGCCAGAACAGAACAAGAACGTTGTATAGGACGCATCAGCGGCTCCGCTTGGTTTTGACAATCGATCAAAATCATTTAGAGCAAGTTTCGTCGCTTTTCAACGACTGATAATGAGAATTATTTTTATTTTTGACTCAACCTGCTCAGGGTAGGGGGTTGAGCGTGGAGGGCGTCGGTCGCGACTCCAGTGTTTGGACCCTGGCGATCTCTTTTCGCCTGCGTCTCCTTCTGACGAAAGCGAAGACCAGGATCAGAAAACCGAGCAGGAGGATGCCGGCCAGGATGGGAATAAAGATCGCCGTCACGGATGCCAGCAACGCAGAGAAGGATTCGATCGTCGAGAAGATCGGATTGCCCGTGCCCAGCGTCGCCTTCGTAGAGACGAGACGAAGGCTCGATTTGGTGCCGTGAACCAGGCCGGCGGCTCCAGCGCCCGCGATCAGGCTCAGTATCGTGAAATAGGTCGGGCTGCTGGCTTGGGTGATCACCTGGGAGGCGAGAATCCCTCCCGCGCCGACGGCAAAGGGCGCGCCGATCGCATCGAGGAAATGATCGAGGACAGGCACCTTGTATGAGATCACTTCGATCACCGATGCGACCGCGAACGTCACGAGCGCGGGCAGGCTCGATAACCAGGAGGCCTCGATGAAGGGAATGAGATGGAACCGCAAGGCGAGCCCGGCTACCAGCAATGGGATGAAGATCCTCAGGCCGGTCGCGGCGGCCAAGCCGATTCCCATGAGAGCGGGGATGATCAAGTCTCTGTATTCCATCGCAAGCCTCCTTCAGCCTTCGTCCCCAGGCTAACATAAGCGGGGAACAGGCATCGAGGCGTTTTATCAGGTGGGGCTGTCGGGCTCTCACCGCGTGAGCGGCGGGAGCCTCTCTTCATTCGGCCGTGATCTCATAGATGCGGACGGTATTATCCGAGCCTGCGTTCGTAATGTGCAGACGGATGAACTGGGCCTTGTCCTTCACTTGATGCGAAGTGCCGCTCGCCGTGTTGCCCGTGACCTTGGCGACTGAGCGCCAGGGGCCGCCGGCTTTATCGGCCAGCAGGATCTCGAAGTCTCTGGTGTTGAGTTCCTTCTTCTCGTCGAGCAAGGTGGTCGCGACTCCGGCATGGGATATGCGGATGCGATGAAGCTGCTGCATGGAACCGAGATCGATATCGACGGTCGCGCCGGCCGCATCGTTCGGAGCGCACCATTTGGTTTTATTGGAACCGTCGGTAAGGTTCGCGACGGCTTCGCTGTCCTTGCAGCTCGCGTAGGATGTGGTCGCCTTTTTGCCGAGCGCCAGATTCTTCATTTTCTGCGGCACGACGCCGTTCATCAAGTCGAGGGCTATCGTCTGGCGATCGGAGCTCATGATATCCGACTGCCCTTGCCAGCAATAGCCCATGGCATCGTAATCCGCTCGCGAATTCTTCCAGGCGCTCTCGGCGCTGGCTTTCAGCGTGCTCGCGATCTTGTCGTTCTTGACGAGGACGTTGAACTCGCGAACGTTGCGGACATAGGCGCCCTTGAAATACACGCCGTCGCCGCCGTTGCTGTTGGGTTTGCACTCGCCGCCGATCTGATCCTGGAGTATGCCTTTCTCATCGGAAAAGGCCTTGAGGCTCGCCTCGACCAGCTTGTTGCCGACGTCGATATACTGCGGGTCCTTGGTCGCCAGGTAAAGCTCCGCGGCCGCGCCCAGGATCACGCCCTGGTTATAGCTGTAGACGCCGCCGGTCGCCTCGCACTTGTCGTTGAGGCCGTCTTTGACCAGGTTATCGCTACCGATCAGGCCGGCATCGATAAACCATTTCCATTCCTTCTTCGCCAAGTCCAGGTACTTGCTGTCGTTGGAAATGCGATTGTGCAGGCTGGCGACGAGCTTGAGGGACAATTCGTTGCTGATCGAGGCCTTGTAGGATTGGCGTTTCCACCACAGACCGCCGTTGCAGACCTTGTCGTCCCAACCGTTCGTGAAGATGTAATCAGCGATGGTCTTCGCTGCATCGAGATATTTCTGATCTTTGGTGACGTCATAGGCGCGAACCCAGGCGAGGCCCCACCAGGCCGTGTCATCATAGAATTCGTTGATGAAGTTCTTCTCGCCCTTGTTGATGTTGGCATTGTAGACCATGTCGACGATATACATGTATTCAGGAGAACCCGTCACATACATGTAATCGAGAAGGGTAGTGAAGCTGTTGGCTGAACCCCAGCCCACGAGGCCGTCGCCTTCCCACTTCCAATTCGTCGCCATGAGTCCGGCCGCGACCGGGAAGGCGCCATCAAAACTATAGAGCGCGCTGTCGTCGGCGCTTGTCTGCGCGGAGCCATCCGAGG
>JASLCY010000200.1 GCA_030151925.1 Oligoflexus sp. | reverse complement strand
TCTCGGCCAATTTAAGGTTCCCCTTTCAGTATAGGAGGCGGTGTTTTGCTCAACAAACTCTACGGATCATCAAGCATCCACGCTTCACGAGCCCAGTCTCGCGTCGCTGCCGTTTCTTCTTCCTCGCTTTCCTCCGCGACCCTCGCGTCCTGTTGTCTCTTCTGTTGTTGTTAAGTCCCCTACTTAATCCCTGACAATTTACAACTCATTGCGCGTTAAACCGCATCACGATGCTTTTTTGCATCCAAAGCCCGCGTCATCCGCCGGGCGAGCGTTTGCGTGCGTTTAGAAAGGAAAGTCATGTCTCTCTTTGAAAGCATCTCGGCCACCGATCATGAACAAGTCGTCTTCTGCCAGGATAAGGCCACCGGCCTCAAAGCGATCATCGCCATCCACGACACCACCCTGGGCCCGGCGCTCGACGGCTGCCGCTTCTGGGATTACAAGAGCGAAGAGGAAGCGCTGCGCGACGTCCTCAGGCTTTCGCGCGGCATGACCTACAAGAACGCCGTCAGCGGCCTCAACCTCGGCGGCGGCAAGGCCGTCATCATCGGCGATCCCAAGCAGTTGAAGAGCGAAGCCTTCTTCCGCACGTTCGGCCGTTTCGTGAACAGCCTCGGCGGCCGCTACATCACAGCTGAAGACGTGAATATCCGCGTCAGCGACATCGAGCTCGTCGGGCTCGAGACGGATTACGTCGCCGGCATCACCTCGCGCGCCGGCGGTTCGGGCGATCCTTCGCCCGTCACGGCCTGGGGCGTCTACCACGGCATCCGTTCCGCCGTGAATTACAAGCTCGGCAAACCCTCGCTCAAAGGCGTCCGGGTCGCCGTCCAGGGCGTCGGCGCCGTCGGCGTGCATCTCGTCGAGCATCTGACGACCGAAGGGGCCAAGGTCTTCGTCGCCGATATCGATGAAGAGAAGGCCAAGACCGTCGCCAAACGCTTCGAGGCCGAAGCGGTCGCGCTCGCGGACATCCATCGCCTCGACGTGGACGTGTTCGCGCCTTGCGCGTTGGGCGGCATCCTCGATAACACGGTGATCGCCGAGCTCAAAGCGTCCATCGTCGCGGGCGCCGCGAACAACCAGCTCCTCGACGAGAGCGTGCACGGCGATCTCCTGCGCAGCCGCGGGATCCTCTATGCGCCTGACTACATCATCAACGCCGGCGGCGTGATCAACGTGTATCAGGAGCTCGCCGGTTACAACGAGCAGGTCGCCAAACAGCGCGCCGCGAATATCTACAACACGCTGACCAATGTCTTCGAGCAGGCCGACGCCGAAGGCATCACCACGAACAAAGCCGCGGATCTGATCGCCGAACGGCGGATCCGCGCCGTACGCAACACACGGCCTCTGCGCAACACGATCACGACTCAGAAATGGGCCGATCAATCCCCTTTCCGTGATTGGTTTCGACCATGATCGAGGCTCTGGCGCTCTATAAGGAGTTTCAAACCGGCGAGACCTGGGTTCCCGCATTGCGCGCCGTGTCTTTCAAGGTCGGGGCCGGCGAGACCCTGGCCCTTATCGGCCCGTCGGGAGCCGGAAAATCCACGGCGCTCCGCTGCCTCAACCTTCTCGAAAGGCCGGAGAGCGGCGCGGTGAAGATCGCCGGCCGGAACATCCTCCACCTGCGCGGGGATGACCTGAGGAGAACGCGGCAGAAGATCGGGATGATCTTCCAGCATTTCAATCTGCTGACCAACCGCACGGTAGCCGGGAACGTCGCCTTCGCTCTCGAGGTCGCCGGCTGGCCCAAGGCCGAGATCGCTCCGCGGGTAGCCGAGGTGCTGCGGCTCGTTCAACTCGAGGATAAGGCCCAGGCTTATCCCGCCCGCCTCAGCGGCGGGCAGAAGCAGCGGGCGGCCATAGCCCGCGCGATCGCCAACCGGCCTGATATCCTGCTGGCGGATGAACCGACGAGCGCGCTCGATCCTTTGACCAAACTCGAGGTCGTCCGTTGCCTCGAGCATCTGCGGGATCAGCTCGGCCTCACGATCGTCATCGCCACGCATGAGATGGGCGTGGTCAAACGGCTTTGCCACCGGGCGCTGCTGTTCAAGGATCATGAGATCCACGAAGAGCTGCTGATCGAAGGCCAGAAGATCCTGCCGACGACCCAGTTCGGCCAAGCTTTTATGGAGGTCGCGACATGACGCCGGAATTTTGGGGAGAACTTTGGCAATCGATCCTCGAGACCCTGACGATGCTCGGCTTCGGCCTGCCCATCGCGGGCCTCTTCGGCCTCGCTCTGGGCACGGCCCTCTACTGGTGGAGCCATAGCCTGCTCGGGAGCAACACCTGGCTCTACCGGACCGTGGGCACGATCGTGAACGTCGTCCGTTCCTTCCCCTTCGTGATCCTCATGATCGCGGTGATCCCGCTGTCGCGGGCGCTCGTGGGAAGTTCGATCGGCTCTCTCGCGGCCAGCGTTCCCCTGGCGATCGCCGGCACGGCTTACTTCGCCCGTTTGGTGGAGATCGCGCTGAACGAAATCAGCCCTTCCATCCTGGAGGCGGGCATCGCCCTCGGTGCGACCCGGCGCGAGATCGTGTTTAAGGTGATCTATAGCGAAGCCCGCTCGGCCCTGATCCGCGCCTTCACTTCGTTGACGATCAGCTATCTCTCCTACTCCGCCGCGGCGGGGATCATAGGCGGCGGAGGCATAGGCGATCTCACGATCCGCTACGGTTACTATCGTTTCCAGACCGACGTCATGGTCCTCACGGTCGTGCTGCTCGTCCTCTGCGTCCAGATTTTCCAGGCGGCCGGCAACAGCGCGGCCCGCCTGCTCGATCATCATCATTAAGAAGGTAGACTCATGCTACGCAAGATTCTTTGGTCTCTGATCCCCGCTCTCAGCCTGCTGGCCTTCACCACCGAAGTCAGGGCCGGCGGCCCCGAAGTCACGATCGGGACCTCCGTGGGCGATTTCGCCGACATGGTCGCCGAAAGCGTCAAACCTCAGCTCGAGAAGAAAGGCTATAGAGTTAAACTCATCCAGTTCAACGATTACGTTCAGCCGAACCTGGCCCTGGCGGAAAAGAAGATCGACGCCAACCTCTTCCAGCACAAGCCTTATCTCGAGGAATTCGCCAAGGCCAAGGGGCTCAGGCTCACGCCCATCATTCAATTTCCGACGGCTCCGCTCGGGCTCTATCCCGGCCGGAAGACGAAGTTAGCCGAGATCAGCAAGGATTCGAGCGTCGCCGTTCCCAACGATACGACGAACCTGGCCCGCGCGCTCAGGCTCCTCGCGGCGGCCGGCTGGATCGAGCTGAAACCGTCCGGCCAGGATATTCAGATCGGCGTCAAGGACATCAGCAAGAACCCTTACGAGCTGAAGATCATACAGCTCGAGGCGGCGCAACTTCCGCGCTCCCGTAGCGACGTCGATTTCGTGGTGATCAATGGAAACTATGCCGTGAGCTCGGGAGTGGGCCTCAAGACAGCTCTCCTCTTTGAGCAAGGCAACGATTATATCAACTGGGCCGTGGTGAGGACGGATGATGTAAATTCGACTTTTGCCAAGGATCTGAAGGCGGCTTTGAGCTCGGACGAATTCAAATTTTATGCAAGGAAAAAGTTCGTAGGTTACCGTTATCCGCCCGACTGGAAATAGAAAGGCAAGCCTTCTAAAGCCCAAATATATTTATAATATAGTGCAGTTTCCATATACTTTGAACCTTCAAACAGCTGCTTTTTCATGCATATATCGGGCTTGTGCTTTGGCCCCCAATTCAGTTGACACAGTTACATTTTTCCAATGAATTCCATGGGACACCTTCCTCTTAGGTTGGTGTCAACTCGAAATGGGGGTTACGCTCACAACCTTCGGCGAACGGCGAATTTGATAGAGTGCTTTGATTTATTCACACTTCTATTCAACAGCGCGGATCAGATGCTTTAAAGTTTTCACATAGTCCTTAATTTTCTATTCTCTGATAAATCAAGTGTATAGGTATATCGCCTCCAATACGCGGTTCCAAATCAGCTCATAAAGGCCGAAATTTAATAGAAGATTTAAATATTCGCTACAAGAGCATGGTCAAAGTATTTTTGTGGTTTTTGGTCCAAAATGTCCTGGAAGTCACTCAATGATTTCCCTTTGATTTCATTCCAATCGACCACAGCTTCTTTCGTAATGAAAGATGGAGATCTATCATGCCCTGCTGCGAGAACTTCACGCTGGGGATCGTCCGTTACAATCGCAAAGCCGAAGTCAACGAAGCCGTCTTCGAGAATTCTTGACGTGAAAACTACAGGTACATACAGAGTCGCCTGATCTTTCGGCTCGAATTTTATGATGATCTTTCTAAAGTGCGGATCTTTCCTCTCGGTCGGTGTCATGGAATACTTCTTACCGGCATCAATAATCCGCTGTTTTCTTTCTTCCGTTTCTCTCTCAAATTGCTCTCTAATCTCTTGTAACCTCACGACGCCCGCCTTCAGCAGATCGTTTACGCTTACCCATTCATAGAAACCGTCGAGTAATACAAATCCGTGGTTTCTCTGGAAAGCCTCGGACCAATAGGGAGCCGTAAGATTATCTCTTCGGGCATTAAAGGCTTTAGCTATCTTGGGATCTTTGATAAACGAGGGCTGATAGACTCCGTATCGCATAGGACTAACCCCAATCTCGCCAGATACCATTGTGCGAAGAACCGGAGCATATGAGCCTTGAAAGATTCGATCTTTCATTGGGGGAAATAATTTCGGACTCAGACTAGATCTGTTTTCAAACCGCTCAAGATCTTCTCTAATCCATTGGGCTCCGAACTCGAGTCCGAACTTCTTCATATCGCGTTTGACGAGGGCGCTAAAGCACATCAACTATCCCTGACAAATAGGTTTGGTGCGTCGTGCAGGAAGGCTACAGCAGACCAATTCCCAGAGTAAGGGCATCTAAAACCTAAAATCCAGTCCAAACGCCTATTCACCAGTCCGTAAGACCTAGTGTCCTTAAAAATAAAAAGTTAAAGCTTTCCGGACCCTGGGTGACGTCAGAGCCATGAGTTATAAAAATTGGTTTGACCCAAATTCCAACTCCAGTGTAACCATATATTTGTATGGTTATGAGCGCCAGAATTATGATGCTGCGCAAACTCTCGCCTAAAAGGTGGCCATATAGGCATATTAATAGCTGGTCTTTGCGACTTTGGGGCAGAGCCTAAGGCTCATTTATCAATCAACCCTCAACACGGGAGGTAACCATGGAAGCTGTTAAGCTCGATCAGGCAACCCTGCTCAAATTCGGAATTAAGAAAGCTAACAATCTAGATACTCCCCCACAACTTTTGAAATCAGGAATTAAGGATTTGGATCAGGTCATCGGAGGAGGACTTACGTTTGGGGCGGTGACGGAATGGGGTCTTCCTTCCGGCCAGGGCGGGCGTGAATTGATTATCCCCTTTTTAGTCGGAGCAACACGTGGCGAGAACCTTCCATCGCCTTTGCATTGTCTATGGGTTTCGTCGGTCAGATCTCCCCTCAGTGTTTATCCTCCTGCGTGGTCTGCCCGTGGAGTAGAATTGAGAAACATCCGGTTTGCAAAAACGTCGAACTTTGTAAGAGATCTAAAGCCAGTCCTTACAAAGTCTATTTTTCAAATTATAGTTATCGACGACCCGGAAAAACTATCGTCTGAGGACATAGCTTTTATTTCCTCGCAGGCAAGAGAGCACCAAATCCTCGTGCTGATTCTTCGAAACTACCTGTTATCTTCTGCTAGATCGAATGTCTGGGCAAAGCTCCGAATAAATACTTGGCGCTCATTTTCAGAGGGTCCCAAATTTAAAGTAGAGGTCATACGGGGTGGTGTTACTCCGATGGCATCATCCGTTTCGATCCATTCCGCTGTTGATCTATGAATAGGAAGTATTTCATAGTCCTCGAAATACTGGAGCCGCCAGAGAATTTTGCCTGGCATCTGTTTACA
>JASLCY010000179.1 GCA_030151925.1 Oligoflexus sp. | reverse complement strand
GTCGTTTAATCCAAGAGGTACAAAGCATGAAATTCGTCCATCTCTCTCTCGCCTTGAGCGGGTTTGTGCTCGCCGGCGCTGCCTTCGCGCAGACCGCGGCTCAACAAAGCGCGGCTGAAAAAGTCATCCTCAAATCCTGCGCCGGCTGTCACGATACTTCGATGACGCCGTCTTTCGTCGATGATTCCGGTGCCGTGGACTGGGCTTCCGTGAAGCAGAATGCCTCGAAGATCTCGGCTCGCGTCCAGAGCACGACCCGTCCGATGCCGCCGAAAGCGGCTCCTGCCTCTTACCAGCCGAGCGCGCAAGACAAGGCCGATCTCCTCGCTTATACCGCGGCCGTCCTGAATCCGACCGGCAGCACGGGTTCGAACGGCAACACCGGCTCGACCGGCAGCACGGGTTCTACCAACTCGGACGCCATCGTCCCGCTCTCGAAACTCTCGGTTGAGCCCGGCTTCAAGATCGAAGTCTTCGGCCAGGTAAAAGGCGCCCGTTCGCTCGCCGTCCATAGCTCTGGCATCGTCTTCGTCGGCACCGGCGGATTCTCGGACGTCGACCCGCAAGGCCGCGTCTCGGCCCTCGTCCCGACTTCGACCGGCGTGAAGACAGTCGTCCTCGCTTCCGGCCTCGACAACCCGAACGGCGTCGCTCTCGATGGCGATGACCTCTATGTTGCCGAGTTCACCCGCGTGATCAAGTTCAAAGGCGCCGTCGCTACCGTGAAGAGCCTCGCGTCCGGCACGAGCGCGCGCGTCACCTACTCGGTCGTCAAAGACGGCTTCCGCCAGCAGGACGATCACGGCTGGAAATACATCGCCGTCGGCCCCGATCACAAACTCTACATCAACGTCGGCGCGAACTGTAACGTCTGCGCGGAAGACCTCGACAACGCAGCCGGCATCTTCCGCATGAATCTCGACGGCTCGAACTACGAGCAGGTCGCCCGCGGCGTCCGCAACTCGGTCGGCATCGCTTTCGATCCTTCGAACAACGACCTCTGGTTCACCGATAACGGCCGCGACAACCTCGGCGACACCATCCCGGGCGACGAGCTGAACCACCTCACGACCCAAGGCCAGAACTTCGGTTTCCCAAGCTGCTTCGCGGCGACCATAACGGATCCGACCTACGGCAAAGGCGTGGACTGCAACGCCAGCACCTTCACCAAACCCGCCGTCGTCCTCGGGCCGCACGTTGCGTCGCTCGGCCTCACGTTCTACTCGGGCTCGAAGTTCCCGGCCAGCTACCAGAACGCGATCTTCATCGCTGAGCACGGTTCGTGGAACAGCACCAGCAAGGTCGGCTACCGCCTGACTATCGTTCAACCGACGACCGACGGCTACAGCTACCGTCCCTTCATCAAGGGCTGGGTCGATGCCGCCGGCAAGACCAACTGGGGCCGTCCTGTCGATGTGAAGAACTACATCGACGGCACCCTCCTCCTCTCGGATGACAACGCCGGTATCGTCTACCGCATCTCGCCGAAGTGATGATCGCTGATTCGGATTGAAGAAGATAAGGCACCCGGTTCGCGCCGGGTGCCTTTTTTTTACGTCGTAGATCTAGCGAGGCTCCGGAAAATCAAGCGTATCGAGCCGTGAATCCACCCATTCCGCTGGGTAGAACGGCTGCGGGAAGCCGCCCTTCGCCTTGAGGTCGTCGATGCGCTTCTCGACTTCCTTCATCTTATCCTGCGCCGGGCCCTGGCCGCGTTCGAAGTAGACCGTCTTAGAGGGATAAGCGAGGTCGGTGCCCGTCTCGCGGATGACGTCGAGCACGCGCAGGTTCAGGTCTTCGACCACCGCGATATATTCGTTGTAATCGCTCGCCTTGATATAAGCGAAGATCTGCACCATGAAAGCGCTGTCGGTGAAGGACGTGAAACGCACGCGCGCGGGATCCTTATAGACCATCGGATGCGCGATGAGCAGCGCCTTGAGGTCGGAGAGGAGCAGGCGCATCTGATCGGTGCTCGCATCCATCCGGATGCCGAGGTCGGCGGTCCAGCGGAACTTATCGCGCTTCTCGAAGTTCTCGAGAGTCATGTCCGAGAATTCGGCGTTCGGGATCGAGACCAGGGTGCGATCGAGCGTCCGGATCTTGGTCGAACGGAGGCCGATGTCCTCCACCGTCCCCGACACGGCCCCGAACTTGCCGGAATCCCCGACCCGAACGGGCTGATCCATGATGATGGAGATGCCGCCGAAGAGGTTCTCGATCGTCTTCTGCGAGGCGAGAGCGATCGCCACGCCGCCGATGCCGAGACCGGCGATGATGGCCGTGACGTCGAACCCGAGATCGCGGAGCAGGAAGGTCGCGCCGAGCATCACGATGAGGATGTTGATGCCCTTGCGGATCGGCCCGAGCATCGCGGTCGCCGAGTGTTTGCCCTGCCGTTCATAAGAGAGGCGGCTGAGCTCGATGCCCGCCGCTGCCAGACGGAGCGCGAAGATGCTGAGGCTGATCGTCTGCAGGATGGCCTGGAAATAGCCTATCCTCTGCCTGAAGGCGAGGTCGGTATCGAGGAAGGGCAGCGTCTGCCCGAAAAGGAGCAGGAAGAGGAACAGGCGGAAAGGCGTGAGGAAGCCGGTGAGGATCTGCTCGGGCATCACGATCTGCAGGCGCTTCGTGATGCGCTTCATGAAATAGAAGAGCAAATACGAGAGCAGCAGGGCGATGAGGATGGACAGCCCGATGCCGAGGAACAGGCCGAGCCACTGCCAGGCCTTGATGCCGAAGTATTGGTGCGTTACGAGCGCGGTCGGCAGCCGGTTCTCAAAACCCCTGTGTTCGAGTATCTCCGCCAGGCCGGGGATCTTTTCCATGAAGTCGGCCGAGAATCGCCAGGCCTTGGTGCCCTTCTCGGTGCCGTAATGGAGTTCGATCGGAATCTTCTCGCCGTCGATATTGATGGAGCCGACGATCTCGATGGTGGGATCGACGGCATCGCCCGGCGTGCCGGTCGGGCTGTTGGAGACCGAGTTCACGTCGATCTTCCCGCGTTTGTTCAAAACCTCGAAGAGCGCGGGGACGACCTCGCGTTTCATCGAGGTGCTGTAGCTCTTGGGGAATTCGATGAAAGGATAGGCCGCCTCCGCATCGTCGCGATTCAGGACCTCGATGAAGCGCCGCATCATATGCCGGGGCGAGTCGTCGTTTTCCACTTCTTTTATGGAGGCCGGCGACGAAGGCAGCAGCGAAGGGCCGGAAGCCAGGAGCGGGCTCGCGAACAAGAGGGAGAGCAGGATAAACAAACGGCTCAAGGGATGATTCCTTTCAGACGCCAATACCCGTCCTCGCTCAGGCAGAGCGTCCACGATTCGCCTGTTTTCTCGAGGAGGGCGGCCTGAGCCGTGTCGAGGCCGACGGGCGTTCCGCTGAGGTCGGTCGCGGTATCGGACCAGCCGGGATTGTGCCCGATCACGAGCAGCGTGAGGACCGCATCCTCGACCTCATAACAGCGCTCGATCAGGATATCGGGATGGGCGAGATAGAGCAGGTTCAGGATACGGACGGGGACACCGGTGAATCCGCCGCCGCGGACCACGCTTTCGAGGGTTTCCACCGCGCGGACGGCGTCGCTGCAGAGGATGAGGTCAGGGCTGAGGCCGCGGGCCCTGAGCTCCTGGCCGAGACGCATCGCAGCTCCCTGGCCGGACTTGGTCAAACGCCGCGCGTGATCCGAACCATGGGACTTCTGTGCTTCCGCCTCGCCATGCCTCATCAAGATCAATCGCCTTTTCGGTATGGTCACGCGGTCTCCTTCACCTACCAACTTTTACCCGGCCTTGGGTGCGTTCGTCTTGTCTTTGTACTCTTTCAGCTTCCGGCTCGCGAGTTCAAAATCGGGGTATTTCTCCAGAACCCGGGAGAGGAGCTTGATCGCCTCCGCGTACTGGCCCCGCGTGCCGAGCATCACGGCCTTGTTGTAGAGCGCCGAGCGGTTGTCCGGATCGATCTTGATCACCTGGTTATAGACCTTGGCCGCGTCCTCGAACAGCTCGGACTCCTTGTAGCACACTCCGAGCTGATTCAGGTAGCTGACGTTCTCCGGCTCGTGCGAGAGCGCGGACTTGATGTGCCGGGTCGCCTTCTTGAAGTCCTTCAGCGCGAAATACGCCTGGCTCATGATGTGGTGCAGGCGCGGGAACGCGACCTGGTTGTCGAGGGCGATCGTGAGGAGGTCGACCGCCTCCTGATAACGGTTGAGGCGGAAGAGCAGCTCGGCGGCCTCGCCGTAACGCATGGGGTTGAGGGGCGAGAGTTCGATCGCCTTCTTGAAGAACTTCACGCCGTCCTCGATCTCGTTCTGGGTGACGGCGAGGCGGCCGCGTTCGACGTAGGTATGCACGTAGTAGGGATTGCGTTTCTCCGCTTCCTCGAGGAGTTGGCGGGCGTCGCCGTAATCCTTGCGTTCGATCGCGATCCGCGCGAGGCCGACGACCGGCCTGGCCGCATTGTCCGAGGACGCCGCGAGCTTCTTGAAGATGAACTCGGCGCGATCGTAGTTCTTCGCGCGGTATTCGGCCTTGGCGAGCTCGTAGACGAGTTCGGGGTTGTTCGGGTTGTTGAAGGTCTTATGCGCGTGGCGAAGCTTCGGCACGATGTCCTTGAAGGTATAAGGCTTCACGAGGATGCCGTCGACGCCGTTCTCGCTCGCGAGCATGATCTGCGCTTTATCGGGCTGCGGGAGGGTGATGGCGAAGGGGCCGCAGGCGAAGCTGGGATTCTCGCGGAGCTCGTGCAGATAATCGTAGCCGCCCATGAGGGGCATCTCGAGGTCGCAGATCGTCACGACCGGTTTCACCTCGGGATGCTCCCTGAGGTATTCGAGCGCTTCGTGCCCGTTCGTGAACTGCCGGATCTGGGAGAAACCGAGCTTACCGAGATGGTGCTGCACGATGAGCCTCAGATCCTGCTGGTCCTCGAGGAGAAAAATAATCTGGCTCTGATCGAGTTGAGTCTCGAGACGGATGCCGAATTCTTCCGCTAATGATTTTTGCGCCATGACTCAACCTTCCCGTGGAAATGCAGAGATATTGATATGTTACTTTGGACATATGGGTTCGAACAGCATTTTT
>JASLCY010000157.1 GCA_030151925.1 Oligoflexus sp. | reverse complement strand
GGATCGCCCTCTTCCTCTTCGAGGGAGGCCACCTGATCGAGAAGAGAACGCATATTGACTTGATCGCGTTTGATCTTCTGCTGCTTTTTAAGAGCCGCTTCCTGCTCGAGTTCCGCTGCGGAAAGCTTCTTCTTATCGCGGTCTTTTGATCTTTCATCCCAGCGACGCGTTGGAGAATCAGTCAGGCTGGTCGGGGCTTCCGCTTCAACCAAAGGTCTTCTGAATCCGCCATCCGAGGTAGGACGCGGTCCACGGTCGTTATAAGCGGGACGGCCACCGTCTTCGCCTGGACGACGGATGGGACCACCACCTTCACCAGCACGACGGATCGGGCTGCTGCTACCTGCGGGAGCTCCGCTGTGGCCGCTCGACCCGACACGAATAATGGGGCTTGGGCCGCCACTCGAGCGTTGAGCTGCTTGTTGCGCCTGCATTTGCTGGCGTTGCTCAACTTCTTCGGGGCTGGCGCGTCGAATAATAGTTGCCGCTCCACCGCTAGGCTGGATGCGTGGCTGAGCCGCATTCGACGCGGGGGCTCCCGTGCCTTGCGGCTGCGTCGGATCGCGTCTGACGATTTTCGCCGAATCGTAATTCTCTTGCGGGCGAGACATAGGACGAGACTCCGGTGCGGGACTTGGTGTTGGCTTGGCGCTTTCTGAACGAGCAAGCGACGCCGCAGAAGCCGAAGCTTCGGTTTCGACGTTAACAGCCACTTCCTGTGTGCTTTTTGTGGAGGTCTCAGCCTGAGGAGATTCTTGCTCTGGAGCAGTCGCTTTAGCAGGTTCTGCGTCCGCTGTCGGCTGAGGCGCTTCCTTCGCTTGCGCAGGAGGAGGCGTCGCCGGCTTCTCGGCAGCAGGAGCCGTGGCTGCTGGTCTTCTAAGTGTTGTCGGAGCGGCTTTTTCTTCAACCGGTTTGGTTGCGGGGGCCTTTGCTTCCACCGAAGACGATGGAGCTTTATCCTCATGTCTTGGAGCCGCGTGCTCTTCTTCTCCAGCCTCATGACCCGTTGCTGCGGCATCATCACGCGCGCCAGGGCGGCGACGTATGACAGATGGCGTCGCACGCGCGGCGGGAGCAGCCTCTGTACCGCTCGTTGCAGACGAAGCTGCTGCTGCGGCAGAAGATGATCCGAGTTCGCGCTTAATTTTGACGACTTGGTCCGCGCTCAGAGTACTTTGATGGCTCGAGACCTCGATGCCCAGGTCCTTCAGCTTATTGACGAGCAATTTGCTTTCGACCTTGAGTTCACGAGCTAATTCATAGACACGAATTTTTGACATTCGTTAACAGTCCCCCTAAATTTACCTCATAGCCGACTTACTCGGACTGTAGGTAACGATCTGCAGCCATTTGAATGGTACGCGCCACACCGATAGACAGGCCCGTTTTTTGGGCCACTTCTTCGGCCGAATCGGCAACGATGTCACCAATTGTGACATAACCGCCTTCAGCGAGAGCGTGAGCCGAAGCCTCACCAACGCCAGATAGCTCCAGGAAGATCTTCACACGCTCGCTAATTTGAGAGTCTTCGACTTTATTGTCAAGCGCAACGGGTGACGCCGAAGAGTTCGCGTAAAGCTCGTCACGGCTCGCGGGTTTCTTCACTTCCGCCCGGCCTTGAGCCACTACTTCCGCCATGGCTTTAGCGTTTTCGATAACGACAAGCGCCTGATCTTGTTCAAGGTTCAAGAGGCGGTTCAGAGCGCGTGGCGAGAGCTCGGCAACTTCGGCTGGTGTCGTATAGCCTTCTTGTACCAGGAGTTCCGCCATCATCTCATCGAGACCCTTGATGGTCGTAAGGAGATCTTTCGCGCCTGCGAGTTTCTCCTCAACCGACGACTCGCTCTTAATGTCGAGTTTCCAGCCGGTGAGCTGCGCGGCGAGGCGGACGTTCTGTCCGCGTTTGCCGATCGCGAGCGAGAGCTGATCGTCAGCCACGATCACTTCCATGCCGTGCACGCTCTCTTCGACGATCACCTTGCTGACGACGGCCGGGGCGAGGGCGTTACAGACCAGACGCGCAGGGTCGTGGTCGTAAGGGATGATATCGATTTTCTCGCCGTTCAGCTCGTTCACGACGGCTTGTACGCGAGAACCTTTCATACCAACGCAGGCGCCGACCGGATCGACCGACGAATCGCGCGAGTAGACCGCGATCTTCGAACGGTATCCCGGATCGCGAGCGGCTGCTTCGATGCTGACGATACCGTCGTAAATCTCGGTGACGTGCTGGCTGAAGAGAGCCACGAGGAAGCCGGGATGAGCGCGCGACATGACGACCTGAGGGCCGCGGCTCGAACGCTTGATGTCGAGCACGTAGGCCTGGATGCGGTCTTTCACGCGGAATTTCTCGGTCGGAACTTGTTCTTTATAAGGGATGACGGCTTCGGTGCGGCCGAGATCGATGATGATATCGTTGCGTTCGAAGCGACGAACGTAACCCGAGAGGATGTCGCCCTTACGATCCTTGAACTCTTCGAAGACCTGCGAGCGCTCGGCGTCGCGGACCTTTTGGACGATGATCTGCTTCGCCGACTGCGCTGCGATGCGGCCGAATTTCGTCGTATCGATCTTGATGCCGATCGCGTCGCCGAGCACGGTTTCCGAGTCGAGCTTCATCGCGTCGCCGATGCTGATCTCGGTGCTCTCGTTAGCGACGTCGTCGTCTTCCACGACAGTGCGGAACTGATAGAGCTCGATTTCGTCGGTATCTTCGTTGTAGTGGGCTTCGAGGTCAGCCGTGGCGCCGAGGGAACGACGAGCGGCATGAACTACAGCTTGCTGCAGAGCGTCTATGATGACAGCTTTGTCGAGGTTTTTATCACGGCTAACACCTGAGATAACCTTGCGCAGTTCAGATTCAAGTTCAGAGCTGTCGAGTAATGTCATCGTCTGTCGATCCTTATGGAAGGTCAAAAGATTGATGGAGCTGGGAACAATACCCAGGGCCTAAGACAAAATGGCTACTTCCATTCAAACATTAGATTAGCCTTACGGATAGCCTTAAAGGGAAAAGTCCAGGCGCCCGAGGGCATATTCATGAAAAAAGAGCCTTGGTCGTCGATCGAAACCAAGGTGCCTACTCCGTTAGCACGCTCCTGATACTTCTCAGCGAGATGCACACGTATCTTCTGTCCCAACGCCTGCTTGAAGTGATCGAGCGTCCGGAGCGGGCGATCGAGGCCCGGCGAACTCACTTCGAGGCGGAAATCACCGGGAACGAGCTGATCGAGACCCGGGTCTTCGACCAGAACGCTGTTCGCCGCCACGCAGTCTTCCATCACGATCCCCTTGGGCTGATCGATGAACACCCGGAGAGTGCGATCAGAACCGTCCCAATCGACTTCGAGGCATTCGTAGCCCAGGGGCGCGATCAGGGGGTTGATGTGGTCGACGATTGCATCGCGGTGTTGGCGATCCATGAATTTTGCACCAAAATAAAAAAAGCCCATTCACCATCACGGCGACAAGGCAATTGGAAAACCATGATTGATTTCGCAAACGGAGTTTGCACGCATAGGGTTTATCAAGCAGGTTGGGCAAAGTCAACACTTTTGACTTATTTTAGCCAACAACTGCAAAGGAATGCGCCTAAATACGAATCAGGGGGCCTAGGACATGCATTGCAACTAAATGATACTGCTAAAACAAATAAAAAGCCTTACCTTTCTTATCGGATTTGCCGAAAAAATTTGATACCGCTAAGGCGTAAAGTCTCTGCAAAGGAAGGGTAAAGTTATGGCGGTCCTTAATATCCCAGATGCGGGCGTAACTATCGAAAACTTCAAGGAAATTCAATCGTTCTTGAGTGCTCGCGGTATCTGGCATGACAAGTGGGAAGCCTCTCATCCGCTGCCGCTGGACGCGACGCAAGAGGAAGTCCTGCAGGCCTATGCCCTTGAACTTAGACCATTTATGGCTCGCGGCGGCTACCAGACGGCCGACGTCATCAACGTCAACGCCAACACACCCAATGTGGCGGCTGTTCGCCAGAAGTTCCTGGGTGAGCATACCCACACCGAAGACGAGATCCGCTTCTTCGTCGACGGCCAGGGCCTCTTCTGGTTCCACGTGGGCGAAGAGGTATTCTCCGTCCTCTGCAAGGCCGGCGACCTCCTCAGCGTTCCCGCGAACACCCCGCACTGGTTCGACCTCGGCGAACCCGCTCATGTGAAGGCGATCCGCGTCTTCATCGATCCGAGCGGCTGGGTCGCGAACTACACGGGCTCGGGCATCGACCGGAAGTACAATCCTGCCAACGCTTACTGATTGACGAAGAGACGACCGATGATCAAATGCGTGCTGACTGATATCGAGGGAACCACGAGTTCGATCGAATTTGTTCACAAAGTCCTGTTTCCCTACTCACGTGAACATTTCCATGCTTTCCTCAAGAACAGCACGGATCCCGAGGTCCACGCTCTCGTCAACCAGCTCTGGACCGAGGGGCTAGGGCATGCGCCCGGCTCCCAGGTCGATTACGCAGCCGTGACCAAGCATCTCCAGTCCCTCATCGACAAGGACGTGAAAGATCCGACCCTCAAAGCCTTGCAGGGCAAAATCTGGAAGAACGGCTACGAGGCGAAGGCCTATCAGGGCCACGTCTACTGCGACGTGAAACCCAAGCTCGAATCCTGGAAAAGGGGCGGGCTGAGACTCGGCGTTTATTCGTCGGGTTCGGTGGAAGCGCAGAAGCTCCTCTTCCGCTTCTCCTCGGCCGGCGACCTTACCAAGTACTTCGACAGCTACTTCGATACCGCCGTCGGCGGGAAGCGCGATGCGCGATCCTATCAGACCATCGCCCAGAGACTGGACCTCGAGCCTTCGAGCATCCTCTTCCTCAGCGACATCGAAGAAGAGCTCGACGCCGCGGCCACTGCCGGATTCAAGACTTGCCAGCTGCTGCGGGACCCGCGCCCGGCCGGTGCGCACCATCCCGCCCACATCGACTTTGATGGCGTCGACACCCTGCTCCAAAAGCTCTGACTCAAGCTTTGCTGCGTCCCTGGATCGAGTTGTAGATCGCGATCCCGACGATCACGACGTTCGCCGACCACGCGGCGATCGGTATCGGCACGATGCCCTTGATCGCCAACGCCCGCGCCGAACTCATGATCATCCAGTAACTCACCCCGATGAAGATCGCGACGAGCACGCCGCGCGCCGTCTCCATCGTGCGTTCGCTCTTATACGCGAACTTGAGCCCTATGAGGCAAAGCACGAGCGGAGCGAAGTGCATCGCGATCTTGGAATTGAAGTCGACCGTATAACCCAGCACGTCCGCGCCGGAGTTATTGCCCTTTTGGATGATGTCGTAGAGCTCTTTGGAGGCGAGCTCGTTCGAGAGCCGGCGCTCGCGCTTCAGCTTCTTCGGCTCGACCGGGATCTTCACCGGCAACACCTCTTTCTTCTCGGAATAGGAGAGCGTGCCCTTCGGCCAGAAGTAGAGGATCTTCACGTCCTCGAGCAGCCAGTCGGCGACGTCGGGCCTAAAGGTCGCGAGGCGGGCCTCTATACTGCGTTTAGGGCGAAAATTATCGCCGATCTCGAGCACGCGCACGCCGGTCATCACGTTGGTGAGGGGATCGTAATCGCGGAAATTGAAGAGCGAGTTGCCGTTCTTCACCCAGCGCGCGCCTTCCGAGATCTGGGTCTCCGATCCTCTCTCGATCTGCACGTCCTGCACGTAATGCATGCGCGTGGCGGCTTTCGGGAGGACGATCTCACCGACGACCACCGAGAGGATGGAGAGCACGAAGCCGCCGAAGATGATCGGCATACCGAGGCGGATCGGTCCCATCCCGGCCGCGCGCATCGCCGTGATCTCGTTCGTCCGGCTGAGCAGCACCATCGCGATCACCGAGGACAGCAGCGCGGAAATCGGTATAGCCTGCTCGATCAGGTTCGGCAGCGAGAAGACGTAGTATTGGACGAGGAGCTTGGTCTCGGGATTATAACGAGGGATGTAGCGCGTGGTCTTATGGATGAAGTCGAAGAGCACGAACAGGAATACGACGAGGAGCAGAGTTCCCAGTACGTATTTGATGAAGTCTTTCAAGACGTAGAAAAACAGGATCATGAGCTGGCTTCCCCCTGAAGGCCCCTAGGCGCTGCCAAGCTCTAAATATACCTTAGTTCTTTGTCGTTACGAAGGCGATGTTCTACTGCGCGGAATCGGAGACCTTATCGATCGCCCGGGCCATGAGGTAGGGAAGGCCCTTTTTACCGCGCTCGAGGCGTCCGAGGATGCGGAGCTTGGGTTTGCGACTTTCCTCAAAATCCCTATACGAATCCGCAAGTTCCGTCGTTACGACCAGAACGCGGCCCTCTCGGTCGGACAGCAGGAGATGCGTGAAGGCTGCGCCGAAGTATTCGACCTTGCCTTCCAGGACTATATCTTTTCCGAAAAGTTCGCCGGTATCGAAATGCAGTTGTTTGGTGGTCACCTGGAAAGGGCTGTCGAACACGGTCCCGCCCGTATGCGTGAAACTCCAGGAGTCGATATTGGTGGAGAGAGCGTCAAAGCTATGACACGCCGAGCCCAGAAGAGCGAGTAACAGTGGAGTAAGAGTAAAAAGCTTCATGATAAACCTCCCCACTGGAAAGTATATCATCGGCCTTTCCCGCAAAAAGCGGGCAAAAAAAACCCACCTGCGCGAGGTGGGATTTCTTTAGCGTGAGCTTACTTCGATTTCTTATCTTCGGCCTTCTTGCTGAAGTCGAAGTCTACGAATTCGATCAAAGCCATGGCTGCGTTGTCACCTGCGCGAACGCCGCGCTTGATGATACGAGTGTAGCCGCCGTTACGGTCTTTGAAACGAACTGCGAGGTCGGCGAATACTTTCGCGACAGCGTCTTTTTCGAAGAGGTAACCAGCAGCGGCGCGACGATTGTGGAGATCGCCTTTCTTACCGTGGGTGATCATCTTCTCAACGACGCGGCGAAGTTCTTTCGCGCGGGGAACAGTAGTTGTAATGCGCTCGTGGTTGATGAGCGAAGTTGCGAGGTTGCGGAGCAGTGCTTTACGGTGAGCACCGTCAACGCCGAGTTTTCTGTATCCATGCTTGTGTCGCATATTATGCCTCTACCTTAATTGCCTTCGTTTTCTTTTTGTCTAAGGACCGATGGATCGAATCCGTCGATCTTCATGCCGAGAGAGAGTCCCATCTCAGCCAGGATGTCCTTGATTTCGTTGAGCGACTTACGACCGAAGTTCTTGGTCTTAAGCATCTCAGCTTCCGTCTTGGTAACGAGCTCGCCGATATACTTGATATTGGCGTTCTCAAGACAGTTCGCAGCACGGACGCTGAGTTCAAGCGAATCCACAGTTTTGAAGAGGTTCTCGTTCAACTGAGGACGGGCTTCGATCGGCGTATCGAGGCTGCGGCTCTCGACTTCTTCCGACTCGTCGAAGTTGATGAAGATCGTCAGTTGTTCTTTCAGAATCTTCGCCGCGTAAGCGAGCGCATCATCTGGGCGAACAGCAGCGTTGGTCCACACTTCAAGAGTCAATTTGTCGTAGTCGGTCATCTGACCCACACGAGCGTTCGAAACGTTATACGCTACGCGACGCACGGGAGCAAAGATAGAATCCGTTACGATGAAACCGACAGGAATCGAATCTGTACGGTTGGTTTCTGCAGAGACATAGCCACGACCATGACGGATGATCATCTCCATGTTGAGACGGCCATCTGGACCAACTGTAGCAACGTGTTGCTCAGGGTTCAGGATCTCGACGTCGCTGCTTGCTTGGATGTCACCGGCACGCAGTACGCCTTCGCCATTCGACTTGAGCGTGATACGGGCATCGTTTTCACCCAAATAACGGATGTTCACCTGTTTAAGGTTCAGGATGATATCCGTAACATCTTCTTTAACGCCCTGGATCGTGCTGAGCTCGTGCTCCACACCTTCGATACGGACGGCCACAATTGCTGCGCCACTAATACTGCTAAGCAGGACGCGACGCAAGGAGTTTCCGAGAGTAATACCGTATCCACGTTCCAGCGGCTTCGCTATAAACTTGCCGTATGTATCAGTCAAAGCGGCAATTTCAACATTGTTCGGTGTAATCAGGTCTTGCCAGTTGCGATGCATAGACGCTTCTCCGTCATGGCTTCGTTAACGATCGTTCCGACCCCGAAACGAGCTTAGCCCCAAAGGCTTTAGAACAGGACAGTCGTGCTTCCGATTCTAGCAGTAAAATTTTTTACTGGTCCAGAAGTATCAGTCAAAAACTGCCCTAGTAACTCAGGAAACCGACCTGCTTAGACGCGACGGCGTTTTGGAGGACGGCAGCCATTGTGAGGAACTGGCGTGATGTCTTTCAGAAGGTTGACACGGAGG
>JASLCY010000156.1 GCA_030151925.1 Oligoflexus sp. | reverse complement strand
CTTCACGATGTAGTCGTCGGCCAGCTCGAGGCCGGTGATCTTATCGCTGGTCGAGCCGAGGGCCGTGATGACGATAGCCGCGCCGTTGATATCGGCTTCGCGCATCTTCTGGATGATCTCGAGGCCGCTGACCTTCGGCAGCATGCGGTCGATCAGGAAGATATCGTAGGTCGAATTCTTCGCGAGGAACAGCCCCTCCTCGCCGTCGACGGCGAGATCGACGATCCAGCCCAGCTCCTCAAGTCCGAGTTTCACGCTGCGACCCAACAACTGATTGTCTTCGATCAGGAGAACCTTCATAAGCCTTCCTTTTGGAACCTTGAGGGATGCAAAACTATCGTGGTAATGCTAAATCACGTTATCCCCGAAATGACAATATTTTGCTCGTGAATCGTTAAGAAATCCCTTAATTTCGCGATTATGAACGATTCCTGAGCCGGTTCCGCGCGCACGCTCGCCTGGACAAAGCCTTGCCTTCGCATCGGGGTTATGTTTTAATCCCCAAACCATCACTTTTGACTTAGGCAGATGCGTTTCGAAAAAAGTTAAGAACATTTAGTCATGTCTCGAAACGCCAGAAGTTGACCTTCTTCACTCAAGAAGGTAGATAAAAGTGAGAAACTCCGATATGTATTACGATGCATTCCGTACCGCTTAATGCGGGTTCTTTTTATAGGATACTGATCATGGTTAAGAAGCTTTATGTTGGTGGTCTTTCTTACGGTACTACAGAAGACGCTCTTCACGATTATTTCGCTCAGACTGGTCAAGTTGATAGCGTCAAGATCATCACCGACCGTGACACTGGCCGCAGTAAGGGCTTCGCATTCGTTGAAATGTCAACTGATGCAGCTGCTGCTGATGCTATCGCGAAATTTGATGGCAAGGAATTCGATGGCCGTCGTCTGACAGTCAACGAAGCGAAACCACAAGCGCCTCGTACCGGTGGCGGCGGCGGCGGTGGACGCGGTCCAAGCCGTTGGTAATATGAACGCTTCGGCGTCCAGCACGAAAGACCTCGTACCCTCCCGGGCTACGAGGTTTTTTGTTTCCGGAATGTCGATTCCCCTGCTCCAGGCTCCTATGGCGGGTGCCCAGGATATAGCTTTGGCTATTGCCGTGGCGCACGAAGGAGGCCTGGGTGGCTTACCTTGCGCGATGCTTGCCCCGGACACGATCCGATCGGAGGTCGCTCGTTTTCGCCACGAAGCGAAAGGCGCGCCGCTCAATCTCAATTTCTTCTCGCATAGACCTGAAATTTTGCCTCCCGAGTCTGCAGAACGTTGGCAAAAAGCATTGGATCCCTACTATCGGGATTATGGCATCGATCCTGGAACGATTGGCGGAGGGGTCTCCCGACAGCCTTTTAACGCGGAGCTCGCGGAGCTGGTCGCGGAACTCAGGCCGGAGGTCGTGAGTTTTCATTTCGGCCTACCTGAATCCTCCTTGCTCGAACGCGTGAAAAAAAGCGGCGCGAAAATCCTGAGCACAGCGACAACCGTGGATGAGGCGCTTTGGCTAGAAGATCACGGAGCCGACGCGATCATCGCCCAGGGACTCGAGGCCGGCGGGCATCGGGGGCATTTCCTGTCGAAAGATCTGACCAAGCAGATGGGGCTCCTGTCTTTACTTCCGCAGACAGTCGACGCCGTGAAGATCCCGGTGATCGCGACCGGCGGCATCACCGAGGCGCGGAGCGCAAAAGCGGCTTTTGATCTCGGAGCCGCGGCCGTGCAGGTCGGGACCGCTTTTCTCCTGACGCCCGAAGCCAGGATTTCGGCAGCGCATCGGGCGGCTTTGCAAGGCCCTTCCAATCGAGAGACGGCCATCACCAATCTCTTATCCGGCGGAGACGCTCGCGGATTGATCACGCGGCTCATGCGTGAGCTCGGTCCTCTGTCCGATCTTCCTCCGCCCTTTCCTTACGCCTCCACCGCTCTCGCTCCTCTGCGCAAAGCCGCGGAAGCGCAAGGTCTCGGCGACTTCAGCCCGCTCTGGGCCGGGCAATCGGCGGCTCTGGCGAAAGCGGGCTCGGTGCGCGAGGTGATCGAAGCTTTGCGCGTCCGCGCGGAGTGAAATCTTCGAAACTCGATGCATCATGTTACCGATGCTGAATCTTCATTACAAAACGTTACAAAAAAGCAACGCGCCCCATCTTGTATTTCCGCATTTATGAATGCACCCTGACTCGAGGCGAAAGGACTCCTCGCGGTTCTTCGTGGATCGAACTCAGTCGTTTTCAAAGAGGTACAAGATGAAACAGAACAGCATTCAACCTATGAGCCGCCGAACCGCGCTTCGCACGTTCGGCCTAGGTTTGGCGAGCGCCCCGCTCCTGCAGATGGCCTTGCCGCGACGCATCTTCGCGCAAGCGAGCAATCAGACGAGGCAGCGTTGGGCCGAAGGCACGACGTCGCTTATCAAAGACAGTTATCCGAGTCCGTTCGGTGCGATCGATGATACGGCGTGCGCCTTGAATCTCACCTGCCAGGCGACGATAGGCCCGTGTTATGGTCCGACCGAAGTACGTAAGGATATTTCCGAGGGACGTTCCGGCATTCCCATGCGCATCGCCATCCGTCTGCTCGACGATCAATGCCAACCGATCGAAGGCGCGACGGTCGACGTCTGGCATACGTCGGCGGCGGGCCTCTACTCCGGAGCGGAGACGGCCGCGATGTGCACGTTGAACGACGAGGATGCCGAGAGCCACAACTTCTTCCGCGGCGTGCAGACGTCCAACGCGGAAGGCGTCGTTGAATTCGACAGCTGTTTCCCGGGCTGGTATTCGGGCCGGACGATCCACGTGCATTACACGGTGCGGATCGGCGAGACGGAATACCTCACCTCGCAGTTCTTCTTCGATGATACCGTGGTCGACGACATCGTCGCGAACTATGATCTCTATTCCACGCGCGGCAAACGCGATACGACGAATCAGAACGATTCGGTTGTATCCGCCGAGGCGGCTCCTCTCTATAGCTTCGATATCGCACGCATGGATGATGGCGTGATGCTGGCTTCGAAGACGGTCATCGTCCGTTCTTCCACAGGCTCCACGCTCTGTACGATTCCGGGCGGTTCCGGCGGTCCCGGAGGTTCGGGTGGCCCAGGCGGCCCAGGCGGTCCTGGAGCGGGCGGACCACCGCCTTCGGGAAGCGGATTCCCGGGTAGCGGATGGCACTGAAAAAAAGGGAACCCGCGGGTTCCCTTTTTTGTTGCGGTTACTGGAGCAGATCCGAATCCGCGCGATCGCAGGACAGGCGGCTCGGCGAAGAGTTTTCCCAGAGCTTGTTCCAATAGGAATTGAGGAAACTCTGGGTCACGGATTTATCGGTGATGATCACGCCGAATTCCTGGAGGTTCGCCGGATAGAAGTTATGCGAACCTACGTAGAAGGCCTTCTCGTCGATCATGATGAGCTTGGGATGCGAACCGATCTTACGGCTGCCGTTGCTCCAGGTGCGATCCTGGCTGTAGTAGCGCCAGGGAGCGATCTCGAACATCGAGCAGAGGGTCTGCGCGAGCGTCTTGCCCGGTTGCGGCGTTACGTTCCGTTTTTCGTTCACCACCTTCTTATAGAGCATCTTGGTCATGAGGCGCTGAACGTCCGAAGCGAGCACCATGCCGTAACCGTCGAGGCCCTTGCCGTTTTTGACCTCTTCGGCGGTAGGGGCCTGGTCGGTCTGCACGATACGGACTTTCACGCCTCTGAGGATGGCGTCGATCAGCGACGGCATCGCTTCCGAAACGCCCTGGCCGAGCGATTGCTGGACGCTGCCGACGACCGGCAGCGGGATCTTGCTGAAGATATCCTCCTGAGCGATGTAGATCGAATCTTCCGCATGGCTGATCATGGAGCGGAAAGCGTAATCGCTGGGATTCAAACCGGTATTGTAGCCCATGCGGCCCACGCCTATCATCGAGACGTCACCCGCCGTGCCGATGCTCTTGAGCGAAGCCTTCTGCGCGTTCAGCCAGGGGATGTTCTGCGGATCCATGCCGGACGGATAAGACGCCGACTTAGGATCGAAGGGGAAGATCTTGTTGAAGATGAAATGGACGTTGCGTTCGGATTCCGACCAGAGGCGGTTCACGAAGTTCTGCACGCCCTTCGCGGCTTCGCCCTGGTATTCGAGCGAGAGGTCGAACACGGGCTGGTCCTCGAGATAGTCGGGATCGTAGTAGTTATGGCCGCCGCTGATCACGTAATTGGTATCGGCGAGGACGATCTTCGAATGGTTCCAGCTCACATCGTTATAGGCGAGGTAGCCCATCACGATCTTGAGGCGGCTCATGTCCGCGCCCTGAGCCTTCGCTTTCGCGACGATATCGTTCAGGTAGGTCGAGGGCGGGTTCATCACGTTGAGGCTCTTGCTCTCCTTGCCCGCGAAGAGGATGCGGATGGTCGGAGCGCCCGCCTTGTGCGAGAGGTAAGCGACCGCGTTCACGAGCATGGGATAGAAGCGGCCCGTCGGCAGCGAGAGGCTCGTGATGTCCACGTGGTGCTCGGCGCGGGTGATGCCGCGATAGAAACGATTCAAGAGTTGGTCGCCGCTCCCGAGGCACATCCGGCGCGGAGTTTCGCCCGGCGCCTTCACCGTGGCTTCGAGAGGCTGGCAGGTGGTGTTGAAGGGCGCGCAGTCATCGTCTGTCGAACAAAGGTGGCGAGTGAATTCCGCGTCGCAGTTCGCTTCGCCGGCCTTGCAATCCAGGTCCTTCGGCAAAGTGCTGCCGGGACGGCCCCAGTAGCCGTCGGGCGATTGGATGATGAAATCGGGTTTGAGCGTCATCGCGCTTTCGAACCAGACGCTGCCTTCCGTGCCGGAGAGAGCGCTGACGCGGAGATCCTGGGCGATCTGGTCATGCAGCGAGGAGCTCGCGGAATCGAAGCCCGAGACTCGGGAGTTGGCTCCTCCCACGCTCTTGCACGAAGCGGATGATAGAGCAAGCAAGGCAAACGCAGAGAGGATCTTGTGTCGCATAATAAGGCTTTCCTCAGAGTTCGAAACGATTCCGCGGACGGATATCGAGGTTTCGGACTTAAGGCGCGAAGATTGAGGAAAAAATTTTCATATTCCTCCGGGCCCGGGCCAGGCTCGGCTCCTGAGGGGAAAGAGACGAAAAACCTCTCATTTCCGCGTTCGCCCCGCGTTTTGTGTATTAAAAACATCGCTCACAAAAGTTGAATGATTACTTCGGCTTAATTCCTTACCTAAAGTTTACCCTGCACCGGCCGATACGATAGGGCCGTCTTCGGCTCTTTTTACCTAATGACTGCTCGGTAGGCAGAATAGGAAAATTATGCGACTGCATGGATTTTGGATATCCCTGGGATTGATCGCGGCGCTCTCAGCCGTCTCTTGCCGTGAAAGGCCGGGCAGACCGATCTTCTTTAAAGGCAGCAGTGGAGACGCGAACTCCGGGGATAGCGATGATGCGGACAGCACGTCGAGCAGCGGCGCGAAAACCACGATCAGCGCCGCGAGCCAGGCCGGTGCCGTAAACAAGATCCTCGCGGACGAGGCTCCCGAATGCGTGGGCAAGGAAGCGACCCCGGGCCGTAAATCCCTGCGCCTGCTTACGCGCGCCGAGTATTACAACACCGTGAAGGACATCCTCAAGGTCGCCAGCGATCCGACCGGCTCCTTCCCGATCGAGTCGGCCGTGAACGGCTTCCCCAATAACGTTGAGATGAACAGCGTGAGCTCCGATCACCTCTCGGCTTACGTCGATGCGGCGATCACCATAGCCGACAACAGCAAAACGCAGCTCGCGACGCTGGTCGGGTGCAGCGAGAGCGCCGGCGCCTCCTGCGCGCAAAAGGTAATCGACGTCCTCGGTCCCAAGCTCTATCGCCGTCCTCTCACCGCCGACGAAAAAGCGGCGGCTATCAACGTCTATAATAAGGGCGCCACGGTCTCGGCCCGCGAAGGCATGACCGCTTTGATCTCGAGCCTCCTCGTCTCGCCCGCTTTCCTCTACCGCAGCGAGATCGGCAACAACTCGAACTCGCTCGACGCCTACGAGATCGCGAGCGCGCTCTCCTACTTCTTCTGGGGCACCTCGCCGGACGACGCGCTGACGGCCGACGCCGCCAGCGGCAAACTCACGTCGCCCGATGAGATCGTCGTCCAGGGCACGCGCCTCTGGAAGGACCCGCGTTCGCGTTACCTCACCGACCAGTTCGCCCACGGCTGGCTGGAATCGCAAAGCATACTCGCGGCTTCGAAGGACGCCTCGCTCACCTCGACCTTCACCGCCGACATCCAGAAGGCGATGCTGAAAGAAGCGGACGATACCTTCGAATACCTCATGAAGCAGCCGGCCGCGACCTTCGCTACGGTGATCGCCAGCGATTTCACCATCGGCGACCAGACCCTCGCGAACTACTACAACGGCCAGGCGACCAACGACGGCACGGTGAGCAAGATCAAATTCCCGAACACGACGCGCCGCGGCCTCGTTTCGCTCGGCGCGGTGATGGCGGCGAAAGCCCGCCCCGAGGAAACGCACCCGATCAAACGCGGCGACTTCGCCCTCGAGAAGATGCTGTGTTTCGTGCCGCCTCCGACGCCCAAGGATCTCATGGTCCAGATCCCGGCCAAGGATCCGACCAAAACCACCCGCGAGCGTTTTGCGGCCCACTCGTCGTCTCCGGCCTGCGCAGGCTGCCATGTGAAGATCGACGGCATCGGTTTCGGCCTGGAGGACTATGATACTCTCGGCCGCTACCGCACCATGGAAAACAATATCCCGGTCGACACCTCCGGTACGATGGTGGGCGTCGACGGCGGCGACATCAAGTTCAGCGGCGGCGGCGACCTCGCCTCGAAGCTCGCGACCTCGACTCAAGCCAAACGCTGCTTCAGCGTCCAATGGTATCGTTATGCGCACGGCCGCTCCCTGCTGATGGAAGACGCCGACGTATGCTCGAGCCGCGATCTCGCGGTGAAGTTCTCGAAGGGCGACATCGCCCTTCCCGACCTGCTCCTCAAAATCATCTCGGGTCCAAGCTTTCTCAAGAGGGGGTTCTAATGTCCAAGCTCCTGCATGAACTCAACCGGCGGAACCTTCTGAAGTTCATGGGTAACGCGGTGCTCTTCGCCCCCGTTATGCGGACCTTCGCCGAGACGCAGGTCTTCGGCGCGGACGCGACGCCCAAACGCGCGATCTTCTATTATTTCCCGTCGGGGCATATCCCGGACAAGTTCTTCCCGGCCGCCGGCGCGCTCAGCTCCTTCCCGGAGATGACGAGCCCGCTGGCGCGCGTGAAGAACGATGTCATCATCCTGCGCGATTCGGTCTACAACACCGGCGGCTCGCATCAGGGCGGCATGAACTACGCTCTCACGGGCGTGCCGGATTCCGGCCCCGCGACTTCGATCGATACCCTGCTGGGCGATAAGTTCAAGGGCATCTTCCCCGTCGTCCGCCTCGGCATCTGCTCGAACTTCGAAGGCGGCGGCGCGCCGCAATCCTGCTCGTTCCTCGGGCCGAACATGCTCGCGCCTCGGCAGGACAACCCCTCGAAGGCGTTCCAGGACCTCTTCGGCGGTTCGATGCAGACCACCCAGACTTCGAACAACACGATGACCTCGACGATGGCGCCGGCGCCGACCTCGGGTTTGACCTACGCGACGAAGAAGAGCCTGCTCGATTCCAACCTCGCGCAGCTCAACAGCCTGCAGAAGAAGCTCGGCAACGTCGAGAAAGTGAAGCTCGACGCGCACGTGGAAGCGATCCGCGAGCTCGAGCGCCGCATCGATGCCTTGAACGGCACCGGTTCGACCAGCACGGGCGGGACCACGACGGGCGGCGCCGCGCAGAGCGGCCAGTGCACCCGCACCATCACGCAGACCAAGACCTTCGATCCGAACGATGCGAGTTATGATGCGCCTTACAAGAAGGTCGAGAACTACAACATCGTCGCCGATATGATGACCGAGATCACCATCCAGGCCCTCGCCTGCCGCATGACGAACGTGGTCCTCTTCCAGCACGGCCACTCCGTGTTCGAGATGGGCTTCACCAACGGTCAACCGGCGGCGGGCGGCAAAGGCCACCACACCTACAGCCACTACGATGCCGAAGGCTCCGTCGCCGGCCACGTCGCGGACCAGCAATACATGATGACCAAACTCGCGAATCTCATCGACGGCCTCGGCAAATGCTCCGAAGGCGACAAATCCGTGCTCTACAACTCGGTGATCATGGGCTTCTCGGAGCTGGGCGACAGCGCCCTGCACAGCATGAAGAACGTCGGCATCATCATCGCGGGCCAGAACGGTGGCTACTTCAAGACCGGTCGCTGCGTGAGCGCGAACGGCGAGTACCACAACAAGACCCTCGTATCGATCTTCGATTCGTTCGGCGTCGCGAACAACTCGGTGGGTGATGCGAGCATCACCGGTACGATGCCGGGTCTGAAGGGTTGAGGACGGGGAAGCGCTTTTTTAGTCAAGTTTACGGATAAAGCCTGATTTTTTGTCCGGAATCCGCGAAGAATGATTGCGTATTCGTTCTATACATGCCAGTTTGTGCGCAAGAAGGACACTTGTTCCCGAGGGTTACGTCTTGCGCACTTTCTTATTCCTGGCCGGCCTGCTGCTGGCTTCATCAGCTTTCGCCGAAGATGTCTTGAGAGTTCGCGTTCCCTCGAACGAATCGAAGCTCGACGTCCGCCACGACTACGACCATCGCATAATCGATCTGCTCCTGGCCAAGACTGAGCCCGAGTTCGGGCCCTACAAACTCATCCCCGTCCCGAAGATGACCCAATTCCGCGCCTTCAACAGCCTCGCCAACGATAAGATCCTGGACCTCGTCACCAGCACGTCGAATATCGAGCGCGAGGAGAAGTTCATCGCGGTCAAGCATAGCATCCACAAGAGCCTGATGGGCGTTCGCGTGTTTTTGATCAGGAAGGAGCGGGAAAAGGATTTCGCCGCGGTTCGATCGATGGCGGATCTGCAGCGCTTCGTAGCCGGACAAGGCGCGGACTGGACGGACGTGGGGATCCTGCGGGCCAACGGGCTCGATGTCAGGACCGGCCTTGATTATGATGGGCTCTTCCAGATGCTGGCGACCGGCCGGTTCGATTATTTCCCGCGCAGCGTCGTCGAAGTGCAGGCCGAGCTCCAAGCGCATAGATCACAGGATATCGTGCTGGAGAAGACGATCGCCCTGATCTATTCGCAGCCGGCCTATATCTTTGTGAATAAAAAGCATCCGGCCCTGGCCAGGAGATTCGAGCGCGGCTGGGAGATCGTCCTGGAGGACGGCTCGTTCGAACGGCTCTTCCGCGAGACCCATCTCGAGAGCTTGACCAAAGCCGGCCTCGCCGACCGCCGCCTGTTCTTCCTGAAAAATCCTTACAGCTCCGAGAAAGAGCCCGATCTCTCGTTCCTCTCGACGGTCGCGTCCACCAAGAAGTGAGGGTTCGGGGAGAGCCTCGCGGCCTTCGCCAGCTCCTCTTCGTAGCAGTGCGCGCAGGTCGGGATGTACTTCTCCTCCTGCCCGAGCTCGATCGTCGGGCCGCGCAGGGTCGCGTGACCGTCGACGAGCTTGAGGTTGAAGATCGCCTTGTGGTTGCAGAAGAAGCAGGTGGTCTTCACTTCCTCGATCGCGTCCGCGAGCTCGAGCAGCCTCTGGCTGCCCGGGAACAGGCGGGTGCGGAAATCCGTGCGGAGGCCGTAGCAGATCACCGGGATGTTCAGCTCGTTCGAGATCCGGCGCAGCTGCTCGATCAACGAGGGCGCGAGGAATTGCACCTCGTCGACGAGGATGCAGTGGCAACCCGCGAGCGGAGCGGTATCGATCACGCTGTCCTCGTCCACCAGGAGGTCGGCGTCGCGGTAGAGGCCGGCGCGCGAGCCGATGGTCGCCTCGCCGAAGCGCGTATCGATCCTCGGCTTGATGAGGTAGGCGACCTTCTTCTGCTGCTGATAGGCGTGCGCAACGGCCAGAAGGTTCAGAGTCTTGGCGCTGCCCATGGTTCCGTATCGAAAGTAAAGCTTGGCCATGACGGATCTCCTTAATCCTCTTTTTTATCGCCGCGAGGCTTGATAGCGCCCTCGGATTTCTGCTGGTTGTTCTGGTTCTGCGGACCGCGGTTTTGATTGTCCCGCGGCGGCCGGCCTTCACGCGATCCTTGCTGACCCTGGCCTCTATCGCCGCGCGGACCGCCCTGCCCTTCGCCGCGCGGACCTCTATCGCCGCGTGGGCGCTGGTTGTTGCGATCGCCCTGGCCTTCGCCGCGCGGACCGCGATCCTTATGCGGAGGACGCGGGCCGCGGTTCTGCTGATCGCCGCGCGGCGGTCGTCTATCATTGCGCTCGCCGCGGTTGCCACGATGGTCGGGCCGTTCGCGTCCCTCGGGACGAAGCTGCGAGGACGAGGACATGGGCTCAGCCGCGGACACGCGATGACGCGCGACCTCTTCGCTGTCATCCAGCCCCGCGATATCACGATCGCCGCCGCCCATGAGGTCGCCGAAGTTGAGGTCGCTGCCCCAATCGTCTTCCACCACGCCGTGGCTGGCGTCGACGATCTCGAGTTCGTTGATCGGAACGGTCTTCAATTCGCCGCTATCGAGCTCGACCTGCATCACCTGGTTGAGAATGTCGCCGCGGACCACGTCGCCGATGGTGCCGTCGAGCAGTTTCACGCGGGCGCCCTTCGGCAGAAGGCGCTGGCGCAGGGCCGAATAAGTCTCGTCCTCATAAGTGAGGCAGCAGAGGAGGCGACCGCATCCGCCCGAGACCTTGCTCGGGTTCAGCGCGAGGTTCTGGTTCTTCGCCATCTTGATCGAGACCGGCACGAATTCCCGCAGGAAACTCGAGCAGCAGAACTCGCGGCCGCAGATGCCGAGGCCGCCGGCGAGCTTCGCTTCGTCGCGCGCGCCGACCTGCTTCAACTCAACGCGCGTCTTCAGGCCGCCGGCCAGCTCCTTGACCAGCTCGCGGAAATCCACGCGGCCGGGCGCCGAGAAATAAACGATGACCTTGTTCCCGCCGAACTGGATCTCGACGTTGATCACCCGCATGTCGAGCCCGAGGTCCTTGATCTTCTGCTTGGTGAAGGATTCCGAATGCTCGCTCGTGAGCCGGCCCGCGCTCTCCTGGTCCTTGTTCGAGGCGAGGCGGACGATGGGCTTCAGGTTCTCGGGATTCACGGTGG
>JASLCY010000124.1 GCA_030151925.1 Oligoflexus sp. | reverse complement strand
AACAAAAAAGGCCCCGAACCGCAGGGGTCGGGGCCTGAGAAAGGAAGCTCGGGTTAGAACGGACCTGGGCCCGCTAACTGGATAGGCGCGAAGCCAGGGAGGTAAACCGTCGAATCCGTGGTTTGCAGACGCGTCCCGGCCGTGGTGCCGAGCAACGGACCGTAGACGAGGGCCGAAGCGCTGTCGCTCTGCTCCGTGCAGCTGCCGTTGATCAGAGGGCACACGGCGCTATCCGTCTGATGGCTGGCGATGAGGCTGAGGTTGAGCACATCCGCCCAATCCTTCGCATCGACCGTGCGATCATCCGCAAAGTAGAGCGTGCGCAGGGCGGGCAGCGCGTGCACCGCCTTGTTCGTCGCGGCCGAGAAATTCACGCCCGCCATCAGAATGCCTTCGAGGCCGTAATCATCCGGGAAGGCGAGATTGATCTCAGGCAGCGTATCACTCACGTTCGAGAGGCCCAGATAGAGCTTCTTGAGCAGCGGCGCGTCGATCGTCGCGGAGAGGACGGGGTTGTCCGAGATGTCGAGCGTGCCGAGGTTCTTCATGCCCGCGAGGCTCGGCAAGGTCTTGATCGCGTTGCCCGAGAGAGTGAGGGTCGTCAGGCCTTCGAGGTGCGTGAGCGGAGCGATATCCGAGACGCCGTTCGAGTCGAGGGACAGGCTCTTCAAACCGTTGAAGAAGGCGAGAGGGCGAAGGTCGGAGAGGTCCGAGTCCGAGAGGTCGAGGAAACGAGCGCGGCCGGCATTCTGCACGAGCACGTCGCAGCTGAGTTGGAAGGCGCGTTCGCCTTCACCCGAGAGCTTGCGTTGGATCGTGAAGAGGGTCGCGTAGTAGGGCTCCTCGAAATCCGATTTTTTAGCGTCCACCGCGTTCGCGCAGAGCTGGTCGAGAGAAGCGGGATTGCTGAAGATGTCGAGCGAACAGGCTTGGGCGCCGCAGTTCGTGTCGGTCAACGGGTTGTCGAAGGCCGTGAGCTGCGCGAGGTTCTTCGCGCTGTCGAAGGCGAGGCTCGCGAGCTGGTTGCTCGAGACGTCGAGCGTCTTGAGGGCCGCCGGCAGCGAGAGGGCGCTCAGATCCTTCAGGCCGTCGGCGCGGAGCTTCAGCGTCTCGAGCTTCGCGAGGCCTTGGAAATCAGGCAGGGAATCGACCGCGTTGAGGCTGAGCGAAGTCAGGCCGGCGAGCGAGGTCCAATCGATATGCGATTGCACGGGCGTGCCGTCGGCCGCATGCACGTGATCGAGAGCGAGGGAAGCGGTGGCCGTCCCAGCGAGGCTCAAGCTGCCTTCGACGTCGCTCGCGCTCAGGTTGATCTCGCCGTCCGCGGCCGCGATCTGCGGTTTGAAGCGGCTGAGGTCTACGGCGCCCTGGGTTTTGTTGAGGCTCACGGACTTGATGGACGGGAGCGCGCTCCAGTCGATCGCGTTGACGGTCGAAGCCTTGATGGTGTCGAGATCCAGTTCCTCGAGCTTCGCGCCGGCCTTGCCGAGCGTGTTGATCACGGTATCAGGCGCTCCCGCGCCGAAGCTCCGGACGCCGAGATAGGTGAGGCCGGGCAGATCGCTGACCGCGCTGAGGTCGGTGACTTCGGTGCTGTCCAGGGTCAATTCCTTGAGCGCCGGGAAGACTTTGAGCGGGCTCAGATCCGTGACGAGCTCGCCCGACAGGTAGAGGCTGTCGAGATTCTGCACGCGTTCTTCGGTGACCGTCGCATCATAGAGCTCGGCGGTGACGCTCGCATCGATCTGATCCGAGGTGTAGACGAGGTTCTCGAGGATGGTATCGATCGTATACCAGGCCGGATCCTCGTGGTTCGCGTAGTTGACCCATTCGGTCCAGGTCCTGGGTTTGTCTTTCTGGTTCACGCCGCTCACCACCAGAGGCGGCGTCGCGCGATCGGGGTTCGTCGCCGGATCCGCTTTTTGAACGGCGGCTCCCGAATCCTTTTGAATCCAAGGCAGGTAATCGCCCGCGAAAGTATAGATATCCCAGCCGCCCGCGCAGCTTCCGTCCGACTCGGGCGTGATGTCGCCGCGCGTGCCGTTGGTGACGCCGATGAGGAACCA
The DNA here is from genome assembly GCA_030151925.1 of Oligoflexus sp. Taxonomy (GTDB): domain Bacteria; phylum Bdellovibrionota_B; class Oligoflexia; order Oligoflexales; family Oligoflexaceae; genus Oligoflexus. Next base: position 952 of record JASLCY010000124.1, on the reverse strand, counting down.
CTTGCCGTTCACCTGCGCATAAGCGGGGCCGCCGGAGTCGCCGTTGCAGGCCGCGCCGAGACCTTGATCCGCCGAGCCGTGGAACACGAGCAGGCTCATGAGGTGGGCTTTATCATAATACTTGTTGAAGCCGGTGTTGGCTTCGCGGAGCTGGCCGATGCAGTTCGCGTCCTGGCAAACGTCGGCTTGTTTACCGTAGCCCGCGAGCAGGATAGGCGTCTGTTCGTTCAGGGTGCTGGGATCCTTCAGGACTTCCGTAGGCGTATAACCGGCGGGAATATCGGTGCTGAGAACCAGGTACGCGACGTCGAAGTTAGGGAAGACCGCCGGTCCGAAGGGTTTGAACATCTGCACTTTGGAGACCGAACGGAGCGTGTCGGTCGCGTTCGGATAATGATCGAAGTAAACGTGGATTTGGTCCGCCGTGGTGCCTTCCACGCAGTGCGAAGCCGTGATGATGAGGCGCGGGCCGATGATGGTGCCGGTGCAGAGCGCGCCGCCCATTTCCACGCGAACGGCCGAGGCGAACGCGGGGCTGGTTTCGCTCACGGGATGGCCGCGGACGATTTTGGTCTCACTGGTCTTCGGCGCAGCGGCATGGCAGGCGCTGAGCATGAAACCAAGGCTCAAGACGAGGGTACTGAGTCCTTTCATGTGTTAGCCCCTTTTCGCTGTGAAGCTGGCGAGTTGTCCGTTCTTAAAGCAGCCGCGCACGACCGGTTTGCCGTAAAGGGTCGGCACGCTGCCGAGATCGCCGGCGAGGGACGCGGCATCCACTTCGTTCAGAGCAGGGCTTGGATGACCCGATTCAACGAGGGTGAGAGTCCTTTGGCCGTTGGCGCCGGCCACCTGGTATTGCACGGTCATGCTGAAGCTTTGGCTGGGGGTGTCGCAGGTGCTCTTCAGGCGTTTGAATGAAGCCTGGCCCGCGTTGATGCTGGAGAGCTCGAAG
>JASLCY010000102.1 GCA_030151925.1 Oligoflexus sp. | reverse complement strand
TCATGCTCGATGCGTCGCCCGCCACGGTATCGGCGTTCGAATTCGAAGAGCTCTGGTCGCCATCACCCTGGTCGGTCGTGGCCCCATCCTCATTCCCGGCTGACTTCGCACGCGCGTGTATCGAATCCTCGGTCGGAGGTTTATCCGAGCAGGCCTCTGCCAGGACGAGAAGGGTGGCTAAGATGCTGATTGGCAAACGCATAATGAAAAACCTCCAGTTCCTTATCGGAAGGGAGGTGTAGAATGTTTATACTTTTTCTGTATACGACGGTAACCCTTGAAAAGGACGAAGGCTATCGAAAGCTTCAGACCTTATTTAGGGCAGGGAAGCTTGCTCCACTCCGAGTTTTCCCAGAGAGGGTTCCAGTAGTTGTCGACCAGCTCCCCCGCGACTTTCGCGTCGCTGACGAGGAGCGTGAACTCCTCGAGGTTCGCAGGATAAAGGTTCTGCGAGCCGATCGAGAAAGCCGAGCTGTCGGCGATGATCAGCTTCGCATGGGCACCGATCCCGATCGCTTTGCCGTCGACCTTGAACCACTGAGTCTCATGAGTGTTGAAGCGCCAGGGGACGAACTCAACATGATCGCAGATATATTGTTTTACGGAACGGCCGTTGAGATCACGCAGATCAGAAGCGCTGATGCGGCGCTCGAACTTCTCCACCAGACCACGATAAGTCGGCTCGACCGCAACGATACCGTAACCGGTAAGGCCGTTCTGATCGGATTTCGCGAGTTTGAGGTGCACGCCGCGTTTTACGGCGTTCGCGAGGTTGTCGAGAGCAAAGCCGTCGAGCAAACCCGTAATCGGCAGGTGCGGGATTTCCACAGCCACGCCTTGGAAGAAGTCCTGCTGGGTGATGAAGAGGGTCTGCTTCGCGGAATCGATCAGGAAGCGGATGCCGTCATCCGAAGCGTTTTCCGATTTATTGGTATGCAGGGTATTCAAGGTCTTGCGGCCGAGGCCAATGATAAGGCTCTTGCCCGCAGGCGCCTCGGGCAGAGGCGGATGCTGGATGCGCGGAGGCGCGTTGTCGTCATAAGCGTAGCCGGTCCTGTCGATCACGTTCCCCCAGATCGCATCCAAGAAGCGGCTCACGCCGAGCCCCACGGGACCGGTCGCCTCCATCGAGAGATCGAAGATGGGACGATCACGGAGATAGTCGTCATCCCAAGGGTTGTGGCCGCCCGAGAGGACGCGGGCTTGGTCGGCAACGATGATCTTCGCGTGGTTCCAACGAGGCTCGACGGGATTCGAGAGCCAACCGAGATCCATGCGAAGGCGCTTCACATCCGCTCCCTTCGCTTCCATATCGTCAAGAAGTTGACGCAGGACGACGGAGGTCGGCTTGATGATGTTCAGCGCGGTCGGCGAATAACCCGAATAGAGCAGGCGAACGGAAGGGACGTCCGGCTGCAGCGTGAGGAAGGTGAGGGCGTTCACCGTCATCTCGTAGAAACGTCCCGTCGGATAGGAGAGCGAGGTGATATCGAGCTGCTGCTTCGCGCTCGTCATCGTTTCGTACATGCGGGTCAGGAGGCTGTCGCCGGAGCCGAGGCACATCTTCTTCGCAGTGTCGCCGGGGTGGGCGATCGAAGGCAAGAAGGTCTGGCAAGTCGTGTGATAAGGGCCGCAGTCGGAATCCTGGGAGCAGACGTGGCGAAGGAATTGCGGGTCGCAAGACGCCGAGCCCTTAACGCAGGCCAGGTTCACCGGAACGTCGGCGTTCCGCTTGCCCCAGTAGTTCTCGGGTGATTGCACGATCCAATCCAAGCCGAGGTCCGCCGTGCTCTCGAACCAGATCGAACCTTCCGTATCGGCATCGATCGAGCGGAGATGGTTCACCACGTAGGAGTGAATCTCGCGAGCGCGTTGGTCGGACCCCACGCTGGAGAGACCTGAAGTATTGGTCGTCTTACACGAGAAGTTGATTAACGCCAGGAATGCCGCAAGATAAAGCGATTGGCCCAAATGCTTCATAGGTCCTTCTTTCTCAAGAGAAGAGGAATCAGGCGAGAGAGACGTGAAACACATCTTTTTAGGTTAGTTTAGGGCATTCGGCGGGAAGGAGGAAGAACAGGGCAAGAAACGCCCCGCTCTAGTCAAGGCTTTGTTCGGCGATCGCGCTCGCTTCCTCGGCGTTTAAACCGAGCGACCGAAGGATCAATTCCACGAGGTGGCGCGTCGTGTCCTTCCAGGTCTGCGTCCCTTCTCTTACGGCATAAATCGAGGCCAGGACCGAACCGCCGACCAAAGTCGAAATCGTGAGGAGCTGCTCGGGCGCCACGGTATAACGTTTTTGTTCGATGCCGTCCTGGATGTCTTCGGCAAGGTGCTCGGACCAGAGCGCGTTCAGAGTGCTGCTCGAGATCCCGAAGCGCGCGAGGAAACGCGCCCAATCCGGATCCTCGTGGCCCCGCTTGATATAAGCTTTGATGCCCTGCGCGAGTTTCAAGGCCGGGTCCTCGATATCCTTGATCTGCTCATAGACGACCGCGGACATCTCGTTGGTGAGCTGCACGGCCACTTCCTCGAAGAGCGTATCTATCGATTTGACGTTGTTGTAGACCGTGCCCCTAGCCACTCCGGCTCGGTCGGCCAGATCGCTGACTGTAATATGAGTCGAGCCGCGTTCCGCGAAAAGCTGTAAGGCTGCCTTATAGATACGACTTAGATTCGAATTGTCTAAAATCACCAAACTTTCCCTTTTGAACACTCGTGTTCAAAATTGTACAATACAATTAACGTCGATATGACACTAAAACACACGAGGGCGCTTATGGAAAACCACTCTATCATTCCGATGCCCGGACCGCCGCAACTCCCTGTGCTCGGCAATATCCATCAGCTCAATTCCGACTCGCCCGTGCAGGCGCTCCAGGTCTTGGCGAAGGAATACGGCGAAGTTTTCCGTTTGAAGATCGCCAGCCGGCAGCTCGTCGTCCTCTCGAGTCAAAGGCTCGTGGACGAAGTGTGCGATGAAAATCGTTTCGAGAAGAAGCTGCACGGGCCTCTGACCGAACTTCGCGCGCTGGCCGGCGACGGGCTTTTCACCGCTGAAACCAAGGAGAAGAACTGGGAGATCGCGCATCGCATCCTGCTGCCCGCGTTCGGCCCGGTCGCGATACGCGGCATGTTCGACGAGATGCTGGATATCGCGCGGCAGCTCTTCCTCAAATGGGAGAGGCTCGGGGACGGGACGGTCGTCGATATCGCCGATAACATGACCCGCCTGACCCTCGACACCATCGCGCTCGCATCCTTCCATTATCGCTTCAACAGCTTCTATCAGAACGAGATTCACTTCTTCGTGCAGGCGATGGTGAACGGGCTCGAGGAGGCGAGCGCACGTTCGAGGCGGCCCGAGCTCGCCAATCATATGCTGGTGAAGAAGAAGGGCCGCTATGATCAGAACATACGCATCATGCAGAACATCGCCGATGAGGTGATCGCGCAGCGGCGCGCCCATCCCAATCCCTCCGGGAAGCCCGACCTGCTCGATATCATGCTGAACGCGAGCGATCCCGTGACGGGCGCGAAGCTCGATGACGTCAACATCCGCCATCAGCTCGTGACGTTTCTGATCGCCGGGCATGAGACCACCAGCGGGCTCCTGTCCTTCGCGATCTATGAATTGCTGAGGAATCCGCAGGTCTTGGCCCGCGCTCGGGCCGAGATCGATGCGGTGATCCAGGATCGCGCGCCGCGGGTCGAGGACCTGAGCAAACTCGTCTACCTGGAGCAGATCCTCAAGGAGACGCTGAGGCTTTGGCCCACGGCTCCGGCCTTCTCGGTTCGCTGCCTGGAGGATGAGACGACCCTGGCCGGGACCTTCAAGGTCTATAAAGACGATACGATCCTTATCCTCGCGCCGGGACTCCATCGTGATGCGAAGGTCTGGGAGGAACCGGAGCTCTTCAATCCGGATCGGATGGCTGCGGAACGTTTCGCAAAGCTGCCCGCGAATGCCTGGAAGCCGTTCGGCAACGGCGCACGCGCCTGCATAGGCCGCGCTTTCGCGATGCAGGAAGCCCTGTTGGTCCTGGCGATGGCCATCAAGGACTTCGATATGGAATACGCCGATCCCCATTATCGGCTCGAGATCAAGGAATCGTTGACGCTCAAACCCCATGGGCTCAAAGTCAGGCTGAAGAAACGGCAACGCGACGGCGCGAGAGCGGAAACGGCTCGGAGCGGAGAACTTCATCCTCTTGAAACCGCAAAGAAAAAACGCTCCCTGCACCCGTCCGTGACGCTGCAGATTCTCTATGGCTCGAACAGCGGAGCTTCGGAAGCCTTTGCCCGGAAGCTCGGCAACGAAGCCGTTATCCGTGGTTGCTCGGCCAGCGTTCAGAGCCTGGACGAAGCTGTCGGACGCCTTTCTTCGGCTGGACCGGTGATAATCGTCACCTCAACTTATGAAGGGCGGCCGCCCGACAATGCGAAAGCGTTCTGCCAATGGCTCGGATCTTTGGCTGAAGGGGCGTTGAAGGACGTTCGTTTCGCGGTCCTGGGCTGCGGCAACAGCGATTGGACGCGCACCTATCAAGCGATCCCGACTTTCATTGATGAAGGCATGGCCAAGGCGGGTGCTGCCCGCATCATGGAGCGGGCCGGGGCCGATGCCCGGGGCGATTTCTTCGGCACGTTCGAGAGTTGGAGCGAGGATCTTTGGACAAAGCTCTCGCTGGGAAGCGATAGCCATGCGAAATATCCTTTGATCGTGAATTTCGTTGAGCAACCGCATGAGGCTTGGATCCGGAGCCAGGGTTTGGTCAGCGGCAAGGTTCTTGAGGTGCGGGATCTGGTCGATATGTCGAGGCCCGGCGCGAGGCGCAAGATCCATGTGACGATCGAATTGCCCGAAGGCCTTGAATACAAGGTCGGAGATTATCTCAATGTCCTCGCCCAGAACTCCGCCGCGAATGTGAGCCGAACCTTGCTGCGGTTCCGTCTTAAAGGCGAAACGAAGATAGTCCTAAAAGGCGATTTCGCTCCCGAGCATCTGCCCTTGGATAGAGAAGTGACGATCAACGACCTTCTCACTCACTTCGTCGAACTCGCTCAACCCGCGACCCGCAATCAAATCATGCGGCTGGCCGAGTCTGCTCCATGCCCGCCCGAGAAGAAGGCGCTCCTGGCCCTGATCGAGAGTGAGGAGGAATTCTATTCGTCGGTCCTGCTTAAGCGGGTCAGCCTGCTGGATCTCATGGAAAGATATCAGTCCTGCATGCTGAGCTTCGGCGATTTCCTCAAAGAGCTGCCGGCGATGCGGGTAAGGCCTTACTCGATCTCCTCGAGCCCTTTGAGATCCCCTCGGATCTGCACTCTGACCGTCGCGGTCGTGCAGGCTCCCGCGTTGTCGGGGCAGGGGGATTATGCGGGAGTGGCTTCGAACTTCCTAGCTCGGCTGTCGCCTGGAGATACTGTGCCGGTGATGGTGAAGGCCTCGAAGGAAAGCTTCGGCCTTCCCGTGAATCCGGAGGCGCCGATCATCATGGTCGGGGCGGGAACCGGGCTGGCGCCTTTCCGGGGATTCATCGAGGAGCGGGCGATGCTGCAGGGGCAGGGGCGGGCGCTTACGCCAGGCCTGTTGTTCTTCGGCTGCGATCATCCGGAGGTCGATTATCTTTATAGGGAAGAGCTTAAAAGCTACGAAGAAGCGGGACATCTGCGAGTTCGTCCCGCATTCTCCGCCCGAGTCGAGGAAGGCATCGCCTTCGTACAGCATAGGCTCTGGCACGACAGGCGCGAAGTCATCGACCTGCTCCTGGACGGAGCGCATCTCTATGTGTGCGGGGACGGCAGTTTCATGGCGCCGGCGGTTCGGAAAACCCTGGTCGAGAGTTACGCCGAGGTCAGGAAGACCTCGCAGGCGGCGGCCGAAGAATGGGTGGCGAGCCTGGAGAACGAAGAGCGCTACGTCGCGGACGTCTTCAGCTAGCATCGAGGAAAAGACTTCATCAGATTCCGCATCGAATGAAGTCTCTCCTGCAACGGGAAAGCTCAGACCAGAGGAGAGCCTTCTTGGGCGCCAAGCGGAGAGCGCCCGAGGGCACGACCTGCCCAGTGGCTCCATTGCTCGCTGACGTCGATCATGAGATCCCGCATTTCATCGGCGAGCTCGATCAGATCGTCCTTGGTCATGGCCTCTTTGCATTCGGGGAAGACCTTGTCCTCTTCTTCCCTTATATGGTCCTCTATCGCCCTTTCCAATTCGTTTACCAGAGTCATGAACGCTCCGGGATTCTTAGCGCTGAGGATCTGCTGGATGATGTCCTTCGCGCCTTGGTGGTCGGCCCGGGCCTGCTGGATCTCGTCCGCATCGACGTTGGCAGCGGCAGGGTAGAAGACCTCCTCCTCGATGATCATATGCTCGAGGAGCTTATGCGCGAGCGTCCTGAAGATCGCTTCGCCTTCGCCGGCATCGGCTTTCTTGATCCGGGCGAAGAGCATCTCGGCCTCGCGATGCTGGGTCTTGAGGAGGCGGACCGCATCGACGGAATCCGTATCGCCGGGTTCAAGCGGCTCGTTCTGCGAGCCGACCGTCTTGGCTTTCTGAGCGTCGGTCGAGAACTTGCTCAGGACGCCCTGGACTTTATTCATGATCGATCCGGCGATCACATGATCGTCGCCTTTCATCATGGCCTCGAAGCCTTGTTTTGCGACTTCGGCCGGATCGTCTTTTTTGCTCTGGCCGACCTTGGTGTCCAGCATGTGAGCTCGCGCGAAGAATTCCGTTTCCGTCGCGCCGGGCATCAGGGCGGTGATCGTCACGCCGCAGCCTCGCAGCTCTTCGCGTATCGCCTCGGTGAAGGATTGCACGAAAGCCTTCGAAGCGTGATAGACGGCATTGAAAGGGCCGGGGCTGAGGGATGCGATCGATGAAGTCACGAGTATGCGGCCTTCACCCGATTGGACCAGCTCGGGCAGGAGCAGCTTGGCGAGATGCACCGTCGAGACGATATTGAGTTCGATGATTTTAAGATCGTCGTCGTAGGTCGTGCCCCTCAGGAAGTCCCCTGAGGCGCCGCGGCCTGCGTTGAGGGCCAGGGCCGTGAGCCGCACGCCGGTATCCTTCACGGCCTGGGCGACCTTCTCCACGCTTTCCGATTGAGTTAAATCCGCTTGCAGGGCGTAGACCTTGCCGCCGATCTTCTCCAAGGCGACTTTCGCTTCGTTGATGCCTTCTTCGTCAGCGACGATCAGTAGATCAAAACCATTCTTGGCGAACTGGATCGCCAATTCGTAACCTATTCCGGTGGAAGCTCCCGTGACGAGAGCGAGGCGACCTTGTGATTGCGAAACCATGTGCAGACCTCCCATGTTTTTCATGGAGGCTCTTGCAAGTTCTTTGCCGCATTGCGTTTTGTTTTTATGACGTGATCTTACTGATTTGAGGGAAAAACGGGCAGAATTGCATAAAATGCCGAGTGTTGGGTTTTCAGCGGACTGTAGTCATCTGGTGTAGGAGTAGGCGATTTCGCGAGTTAGGCCTCGCACCTTGCGGCGAGGCGCGCC
>JASLCY010000068.1 GCA_030151925.1 Oligoflexus sp. | reverse complement strand
GTTCGATCTGGTTCTTGGCGCGACGCAGTCCTTCTTCCTCATTCACTTGGATACCGAGGATAGGCAGCCCGTTCGCGTACTTGAATTCAAAGTAATTCCGCGCCTCATAGGCCGTACGCCCTTCCTCCTCGCTCAAGCGACCCCGGGTGAAGGTCGAATCGAAGGGGAAGCCATCCCATTCGACGAGGATGGGTTCAGTCGGCTCATGAAGGCGAGTTAACCCCCAGGTTTCACAGATATTATTCCGTGCATTGATAGCCCATCGGTAAGTCCGGCGGAACTGCCCGGTTTCCATGAGGTAATCGGAGTTGGAATTACGGATCACCTGACGGTTGCTCTTTTTCACCAATCCTTTCCAGGCTGTATGCCCTTCAAGCGAAACGATCCAAAGAGGGATGCTGAATCCTTTCACATCTGTGATAAAGAATTCCTGCTCGACTGTTCCTGGCTTATGATGCAGGCGCCTTAACCATTCGAGAGCCAGCTCTTTGGCTGTGGCGCTGTCAATGGTGTTGGGAATAATGTAATGATCACCAAAGACTTCTTTCTGTCCGTTCTCTTGGTGAAGGCGAAAGGTAGTTGAGCAGAATGGGCAAAGTAGGAGATAATCCGAGAAATTATAGTGGGATGGCTTATTACACGACGGGCACTGTAATTCGTACACGGATAGAATCCTCCACGTTTCTTCCATATTAACACGTTTGACGTGTTGACAGGGGAAAGGTTGGTCTTAAGTTAGGGTAGAAAACGGAAGTCATGCGCAAATGACTTGTTAAATGATTAGATTTGCAAGCCTCTTTTAAATATTGGACCCCCTTACTATAGGGGACGGGAAAGGATGGAGTAGATATGGGTAAAATCATCGGGATCGACTTGGGTACGACCAACTCTGTTGTAGCAGTTATGGAGAACGGTCAATCCGTGATCATCCCTAACGTTGAAGGCAAACGTACTACTCCGAGCGTGGTCTCTTTCACGAAATCGGGTGAGGTCCTGGTCGGCGACGCAGCGCGTCGTCAAGCGGTTACGAACCCTCGCCAAACCGTTTATTCAGCAAAACGCTTCATGGGCTGTACCTTTGCGGAGCGCAAAGACGAAGCCGATAAGATGCCATACAAAGTTACGCGCGGTAAAAACGATTCCGCAGTGTTTGAAATCGACGGCAAAACCTATACGCCTCAAGAAATCGGCGCCAAGGTCCTCGCGAAACTCAAGCAAGCCGCGGAAGACTACTTGGGCCAACCTGTGACGGAAGCGGTCATCACCGTTCCCGCTTACTTCAACGATAGCCAGCGCCAGGCCACCAAAGATGCGGGCCGCATCGCGGGCCTCGACGTGAAGCGTATCGTGAACGAGCCGACAGCGGCGGCGCTCGCTTACGGCCTCGATAAAAAGAAACACGAGAAGATCGCGGTCTATGACTTCGGTGGCGGTACCTTCGACGTCTCGATCCTCGAAGTCGGCGAGAACGTCGTTGAAGTCCTCGCGACCGGCGGTGACACGCACCTCGGCGGCGACAACATCGACGAGATCCTCATCCAGTGGCTCGTCGACAACTTCAAGTCGGAAACCGGCGTTGACGTGAAGAACGATCCGATGGCTATGCAGCGCCTCAAAGAAGCCGCTGAAAAAGCCAAGATCGAACTCTCGTCGGCTCAGCAGACCGACGTGAACCTGCCGTTCCTCACGGCGGATCAAAGCGGTCCGAAACACTTGAACGTGAATCTGACCCGCGCGAAATTCGAGCAGATGATCGCGGCGATCGTTGAAAGAACCCTCGCTCCTTGCCGTCAAGTGATCAAGGACGCAGGCCTTTCGGTCGACGACATCCAGGAAGTCCTCTTGGTCGGTGGTTCGACTCGTATCCCGCTCGTCCAAGCGAAAGTGAAAGACTACTTCAAGCGTGAACCGAACCGTACGGTGAACCCGGACGAAGTCGTTGCGGTCGGCGCAGCGGTTCAAGGCGGTGTGCTCGCGGGCGACGTGAAAGACGTCCTCCTCCTCGACGTAACGCCTCTGACCCTTGGTATCGAGACTCTCGGCGGCGTGATGACCAAGCTCATCGAACGCAACACCACGATCCCGACCAAGAAGAGCCAGGTGTTCTCGACTGCGGCCGACAACCAGACTTCGGTTGAGATCAACGTTCTCCAAGGCGAACGCGATATGGCGAACGACAACCGCCAGCTCGCTCGTTTCACGCTGACCGACATCCCTTCGGCGCCTCGTGGCGTGCCGCAGGTTGAAGTGACCTTCGACATCGACGCGAACGGCATCCTCTCGGTTGCCGCGAAAGACCTCGGCACCGGCAAAGAGCAGAAGATCCGCGTTGAAGCCGCGACGAAGATCGATGAAAAAGACATCGATCGCATGGTGAAAGAGGCTGAGTTGAATAAAGACGCCGACCGCGCCCGTCGTGAAGCGGTCGAAGCGAAGAACCAACTCGACAACCTCATCTTCACGACCGAGAAGTCTCTGAAGGATGCGGGCGACAAGGCCCCGGCCGATCTCAAGTCTGAGATCGAGAGCGCCCTGACGCAAGCTCGCTCGAAACTCGAGAGCACCGATCCGGAAGAACTCAAGGCGGCCCGTGAAGCCCTCGAAGCGAAGTCGCACAAGCTTGCTGAAGTCCTCTATAAGCAGGCAAGCGCGCAAGGCGGCGCTCAGCAAGGCGCAACCGGCGAAGCTGGGCACGGCGGCCACGCTCAACAGGATCCGAACGTCGTCGACGCGGAATTCGAAGATCAAAAGTAATCTCCGACCTACTGAACATAGAAGGCCACCTTTTCGGGTGGCCTTTTCTTTTTCGCGCTTAAAAAGAAAGAGGGTCTAGAGCTGGGCTTTCAGCTTCTGCAATAGGTTCCATGCAGAAGCTTTCAGGGACGGCTCTTTGATCATGGCCCGCGGATGCGAGATCACGAGCAGAGGCGAAGGATGACCCGTGTCGTCACCGAGAGCGATGACATGCTTGGCTTCATATTCCGCCAGGTCTTTTGCTGTGCCGAGCGCAAAAACCTCCGCTGAGAGGCCGAGCGCCTGACCGATGCGCTGAACCATTTCACTCTCGCTCGAAGTCAAGGCGAGGTGCGAAAGGAAAAAGACCCTAAGGGGTTTGAGCGCACGAACGGGCTCGGCAGCTTGAGGAGCTATGGGCGCAGGAGCGGGGCTCGACTCGACGATTGCCGCCGGAATGGTCACCACGGTCGTATCGATGTAACTCAGACCTCGGTCTTTCATCCACATCAGGTAATTGATTATGTGTTGCTGTTCTAGCGGCTGAATCATAGCTGTCCCTCGGCTTAGAGAGAGCATAATGGAGCCGCGGAAGAGGCGAAATGAAAAAAATTAAGAAGCTGATTTCGTTTGCGTTTTGATAGTGCGTCTTTCGGCCAGAAGCTTTTCGATCTCCTCGTCGCCCCAGAGTTTAGGGTCATTCAAGCCGAGGGACTTCATGCGTTCCTTGATAAAGAGAGCTTTGGCCAGTTGCTTCGTCTTCAATGTCGCCGTGTAAAGCAGCGGCATGACCTTCTCCGGGTCGGCCTTTTTCGTCAGGCTCTCGTGGAGCACTTGAATGGCCTGGGAATACTTGCCGGCCTGAATGTAGAAACGCGCGAGATAAACTATGGAATTCGGATCGCGGCTCGTGGTGTAGAGGCGCTTGAAAATAGCCGCGGCGGTCTCATAGTCCTTCGCTTTTATCGCCATGTTCGCCAGCATGATGAACGCGGCGGCGAAGTCAAAGCGCCGTTTGATGGCCGCTTCCAGCACGGCTTTGGCGTCGTCTTCACGGTCGTACTTCACATAGAATTCAGCGAGCAGCAGATAAACGTCCAGGCGCTCCGGATGGGATTTCTTCTCATCCAGCAGCGATATTTCCGCCAGCTTGAGCTTGTTCGTCTGCTCGCAGAACTGGATGATGGCCTTGAGGGGCCGGGTATCCTTGGGATGGTTGCGGCGGTAGCGCTTGAAGTAATAGATCGACTTCTCCATGTTATCGGCCAGAGCGTAGGCCGTGCCCATACCG
>JASLCY010000014.1 GCA_030151925.1 Oligoflexus sp. | reverse complement strand
AGATCAATGGGCTCCAGTCCAAACTCGGGAGCCTCGAGAAGGAAAAACTCGACTCGCATGTGCAGGCCGTGCGTGAGCTCGAGAGAAGGCTCCAGGTCGCCGACATGAACATGGGCATGGCTACGGCCGCCTGTACGAAGACCCTGGGCTCCAGCAAGGTCTACGCGAGCGATGATCTCATGAAAGCGGGGAACTTCACCGAAATCCTCGATTTGCAGATACAGGTGGCGGTCCAGGCGATGGCCTGCGGCGCGACCAACGTCGTCTTCATCACCCTTTCGCACGGCACGTCGCAGGTGACTTTCTCAGGGGGCAAACCGGCGAATAGCGGCACCGCCCACCATGCGACCTCGCATTATGTGCGAGCCGACAGCGAGAAGACCCATACCGTGAACCAGGCTTATATGATGTCGAAGTTCGCCGATCTGATCAAAGCGATGGGCAACGCCAAGGAAGGCGACAAATCGCTGCTTTACAACAGCGTGCTCATGGCGTTCTCCGAGATCAGCGATAGCGATACCCACAGCTATAAGAACATGGGCACCGTGCTGGCCGGACAAGCGGGTGGGTTCTTCAAGACCGGGCGTTGCCTCGATATGAACGGCTACACCCACAACAACCTGCTGGTCAGCGTCCTGCAAAGCATGGGTCTGAGCGATACGAAGTTCGGCAACAAGGATAACGGCAAAGGCGCGATCGCGAGCCTGAAGGCTTAGGCTCGGCGCTCCGAGATATTGTCCGATTCAAGGATTGACGTTCGCCTTCAGCCAGGTCTTGATCTGGGCCGTGATGTCCTGCCAATGCTCCTGTCCGACGATCCAATGGCATCTGCCGGGATAAGCGCGGAATTCCGTGAGGGAAGGGGCTTCTTTATACTCTTTGAAATTCGAGTAATTGAGGCTGGCCGGGATGATGTGATCCTCGCGGCCGGCGATGAAGAGCAGGGGCTCGGTCTTCGTTTTATATTGGATCGCCGCCGTCTCGGTCGTCGCCGCCTTGCCGACGGCGCGGGATTCGGGCGTCGCATACGCCTCGTAAATCGCCTGAGCCTGGTCGTCGCCGAGGCAATTGGTAAAGGCGTAATGGAACTGCGCGGGATCGAGTTCGATCGGCTCCTCGCGATCGGCGAAAGGCGAGATCACGCCCCAGTTCGATTTCAGGAAGCTGTAGCGCAGGGAGATGACGCCCTTCGGAGGAGCCGAATCGATAGCGACGCCGGCTGCTCCCATATGATCCTGCAGGAGAAGCTGGACGATGAGCCCGCCCATCGAATGGCCGATCAGGATCGGTTTTTCAGGGAGTTTTTGAATGAAGTCGCGATAGGTGCCGAGGACCTCGGTGAGCTCGAGGCGACCGAGCGCGGCATCGGGATTCTGCGCGCGCATCTCACGCGGTTCTTTATCGTGGAGCGGCCAGGCCGGAGCGTAAACGGTGTAGCCCGCGGCTTCGAAATCATGCTTCCACGCGTCCCAGGCCTTGGGTGTAAGGAACATGCCATGGATCAGGACGATGGTCTTGCTCGGCGTGCTCTTCAACTCATTCCGCGGCGGCGCGAACACCTCGTGATCAGGAGTGGAGCATCCTGCGAGCAAGGCGAGAGCGCAGCCGAAGAGGAGAGTTTTCATGGATTGGGCGCTCCTTGCTCATTTGCGGCGGCTTTATCGGCTTCGATCGCCTTCATCTCCGTATCGATATATTCCTTGATATCGGAGCTGCTCGTGCTGTCGCGCAGGGCCTTCAGCGAAGCGTCGAGCTTGGGCTGGTCCTCGCGGTAGGCCTGGATGAGGACGCGCGCCGCGATCCTCTGGGTCTCTTCGTCGGAGAAAGTCGCCGAACGTTTCGCGAGGGCCTCGTATTGGTCGGCGTTGAGGCTGCGATAGTCGAGGGCCTTCAGGGCGTCCCGCACGACGGTATAGTCTTTCTCATTGCTCACGACCTTAAGCAGGTCGCTATCGACGTTCGCGCCTTGGACGAACCTCATGCTGTAGGCCGCGGCCGCCCTCACGATAGCGTCGTTATCCTGGAGCGAAGATTCGAGCGTCGGAAGATAGTCGCTCGCTCCGTGATTCCCCATAGCCGCGATCACGGCAGATTTCACCGCGGCCTTGCTCGGATCCTTCACGTCGTTGATGAGCTTCTGCGAGAGGGTCGAAGCGTCTTCGAGCCGCGAACCGACCGCGCCCGCCGCGAGAAAGGCCGTAGAAGCGATCTCGTCATCCTTCGAGGTCTCCGCGACCTCGAGCATCTTCTGCATCGATTCGGCCGTCGGATGCGGATGCGTGTTCACCGCGGCGATCGCCTGGATCTTGCAGTAGCTGTCGGGGCAGCTCTCGACCAGGTCGGCGAGGCTCGTGGACGTCGCCGGATCCTGCGCTTGGGATAGGGCGCCGAACAGAGCTTCGATCTGCCGTTTCGTGCCTTTATCGCGAGCCGTCAAACCCTTGAGTTTCTCGATGACCTCCTGGGCTCGCGCCGGGTTCTCGTCGAGGCCGGCCTTGATCGAAGAGAAGAGCTTATAGACTTCGGCGCTGTCCGAATTTTCGGTGACGTGATCGATCTGCTTCATCGCCTCGTCGAAACTCATGATCGGACGGCGGTCGGAACCGCTTTGGCCGCTTTTCGCAATATCCTTGTCGGTGTAGGTGAGCGCCTTGCTTTTGTCGACCGTGGCGACCGCTTTCGCGGCCTGTCCCAGGAGGTGCAGGCTCACTTCGATCGTGAATCGCGTCGGCGGGCTCTGCCTGTAGTGGAGGACGAGGCGTCCGTTCACGTCCTGGAGGTCGCCGTCGCCGCCTATCGTATAAGCGAAGGCGTTATCGAAGTTGTCGACCTTGATGCCGTCCTTGAGATAACGGATCCACTTCTTCACCACCTTAGCGCCGTCGGCCCTATACTGAGCCTCGTATTCGCCGACTTCGTCGTGTTCCTTGCGGGTGACGGCCATGCCGGGCTTGAAATCGCCGAGGCTCATGGGCAGGAGCAGGCGATGGAAGAGGCTCGCGTGCAGCGGCAGGAACTCTTTCGGGAAATCAGGGGAGAAATGATGCGCGTAGGCCTGCTCTTTCGCATCGAAGCTGCTTTCGATCGTCTGGCCGTAGAGCTTGTCGAGCTGCTCCTGCGGCTGCTTCTCGCCGAGGACGACGAAGGTATCGATCGTATCCCAGGCGTCGCGGTATTCCGTGGCCGAAACCCGCGTCTGGTTCAGGACGCCCTTGAGGAAGACTATCGTCGCTTCGGGCTGGCCTTCGATATGCTGACGAACCGTAATGCGCGCGTCGTATCTCAGATTCGTGGCGGCGTTCGCCGGGGAACCCGCGGGGTTCGCGCTCACGCCGTCGCCCTCGGAGGGCACCGGGCCTCGCGGTGATTTGAAGAGCTTCCAGCCGAGGAGGAGGATCAGGATGAGGCCTATCCCGAGTGCCAGGGGTCGTTTCATGCTGAAAGCTCCTCTCTTTATTTACCGGGTGTGGGCGCGGGAGCGGGAGCCGCTTCGTCATCCGGCGGCGGAGCTTCGTCCGCAGGGACCGGCTCGTCGATGCCGGGGCCGGGGGCCGCCTTCACTTCCTCGTCGAGCAGGAAGTCGATCGACGTCTTCTTGCCGATGACGTCGCGGATGTACCAAGCGCCGTCCTCTTTCACGACCGAGAGGGTGTTCTCGGTGGTCGTCTTGGGAGCGGTCTCGGGATTCGCGCTCTTATCGGGGCCGAGGTTCCTGTAAGTGAGGAGGAACGTGATCTCGGTCTCGCGCGGCGTGCGATCGCGGCGTTCGACGACCGAGTAGCGCTCGAGCTTGTAGTTCTGCTTGATGAAAGCTTGCGTGATGATGTCGTCCGGAGCCTGAACCAAAGCGTTCTTCAGGTTGCCGGTCGTGAGTTTCATGAGGTCTTTCTTCTGCTCGACCTTCGTCATGTTGAGGGAGATATCGAGATAACGCTGGACCACCTGCTCAGGCGTCATCGCATCGCGACTCGAACCACACATCTTGCTGCAGCCGGCTAAAACCAAAAAGCAAAGCCATTGAAGTACGTACCTGCGTCGCGCCAACATCCTTGTCCTCCAAACATAAGCAACAACATCGAGCATCGCAGACGACGCTCGATATTAGGGGCTAGTTATTGGCCTTCTGCGGGAGCAGTGGGCGCGGGCGCGGGTTGCTGCGACTCAGGCGGATTCGTCCAGCTCTTCGCTCCAGGCGAGGGGGTTGAATCCGGTGCGGGCTGAGGCCTTGGCAACGCGCCGTCGACCGGTGCTAACTCAGTCGGCTTCGGTGCTTCGGTCGGGGCTGGCGGAACAGCCGAATCCGGCGATTCCCGGGGCTGCGGAGGAACTCCCTTCTTCCGCATCTCTTCGATCAATTTCCACCGCGGCACTCTCGGGAGCTCCCGAATCGCGTCCGGAGGTGGTTTGCGCCAGCCGCCACCTTTTCTGTCGTAATTGTACGATCCTTCGGAATCGCCTTGGAAGGGCTCTTTCGGGGTGTAGCCACCCTTTCGAGGCTTGGGATAGGCGATCTCGGGATTTTCCATAATGTCTCTAAGCCAGCCGACGAACGCTTTCACGTCCGCAGGGGAGGCCTGCAGTATATCCGCTCCACCGACTCGGTTGAAACCGTTGAGGTCCCGATTGAATCCGTAGAGATGCTGATCCACCATAAGCAAAGTCGAAACGGTATAGCCATTTCGAGGCCGTAAATAAACGGGAACCGATTGACCTCTTAAGTACGGAAAGCGGGACTGAGGGGCACTC
The DNA here is from genome assembly GCA_030151925.1 of Oligoflexus sp. GTDB lineage: Bacteria > Bdellovibrionota_B > Oligoflexia > Oligoflexales > Oligoflexaceae > Oligoflexus. The sequence continues at coordinate 3,281 of JASLCY010000014.1, read as the reverse complement.
AGGAGGTCGCGACCCAGATAGACTTTCACATCGAGGTTACGATACTTCGCTAAAAAGAGTGCACTCGCAATCTCACCATCTGTCAAATAGTCGGTGAAGAGCCACACGCGTTTACGGCTAGTGCCGATGAGTTCCAGTATATTATGACGTAAATCGTCAAAGTTTGCAGTACTCTTAAAATTAAATCCAGGGTTGGGTATTGGAATTTGTGGCGCAGGAATATTCGTAGGCGTCGGCGCGGCCGCTGCGAATGCGGCAGCCGTGGGGGCGAAAAAGCCAGCGAAGGCGAGCGAGAGGAGAAAAGTCTTCAGCATGGCTTTCGAAACCCTTCAATCTACGGTTTGAGGCGCACGATGAAGGCGCCAAAACCATCCATATCGTCTTGATTTCCCGCATAGACCGCGAAGAGCTGATCCTGGGTCACGTATTTCTTATAATAGTCCGGAAGACGATTCACTGGCGAAATGATTTCGACTCTGTCGCTCATTTCTTCTTTGATGCGCTTCAGGTGGTCCTCGGTCTCCTCGGATTCGAAGGAGCACACCGAGTAAATCAGCTCCCCGCCTGGTTTCAGCTGATCCAGCGCGTGTTTGATCATCGTCCATTGCTGCTCGGCCATGGCCTCGACGAGTTTCACGTTCTTCGACCATTTGCCTTCGGGGTGGCGGCGGAGGACGCCGAGGCCGCTGCACGGCGCATCGAGCAGGATCTTGTCGAGTTTTTCCTGAGCAGACCAGGTCAAAAAGTCTTCATGCACCCAGGTGAGTTTTTGATGACCCAAACGGTTCAGCGTCTGCTGCGCTTTCTCGTACTGGTCCTGATCCTTCTCAACCGCGTAAAGCGTGATTTTTTCCTGACCGAGCTCGTAGACATGCGAGAGTTTGCCGCCAGGGCCGGCGCACACGTCGGCGATCGTCTGCTCGGGCTCCGGATTCACCAGGTAACCGATCAGCTGCGAGGCTTCGTCCTGAACCGTGAAGACGCCGTCCTGGAAGAGTTTGGATTCCGAGAGGGACGGGGACTTGGTCAGGCGGAGAGCCGAACGCAGCGGACGGCGCTCGCTCGTGACCTTGTCGTCGCGCAGGAGGACCTCCTGGAGGTCGCTCGCGTCGGCGAGCGCGGATTTCAGGCTGTTGATGCGGATCGTGAAGGGCGGCGGCTGATTGTTGGCCGCCAGCATAGTCTCCATGCGATCGAAGCGGAAGCGCTTGAGCCAGCGCTCCACGAGCCACTGGGGATGCGCGAACTGCAGCGCGAGGTATTCCTTCGGCTTGGTTTTTTTATCGGGTTTCGCGAAGTATTCCGCCCGGCGACCGATCTGCCTCAGGATGCCGTTCACGAAGGAGCAGGCCTTGGCCTGGCCTTTCTTGCGAACGTACTCCACGCTCTCGTTCACCGCCGCGCGATCGGGCACGCGATCCATGTAGTAGATCTGGTAGGTGCCGACGACGAGCGCCGCGCGGATCTCCGGCGTGGAATCGTCGAGGTTGCGTTTGGAGGTGTTTTGCAGGATCCAGTAGATCTTCGAGTACCAGCGGAGGCTGCCGTACAGGAGTTCCTTGATGAAGGCGCGATCGAGGCGCGTGATCTTCGAGCCGTGCTGGGCATAGAGTTCGGCCAGGATCGCCTCCGGTTTGCGTTGGTGGTCCATGACCGCCACGTAAGCGTCGAAGGCTACTTCACGGGCTAGAGACAGCGATGATCCGTTCAAAGAAAACTCCCTTGTGGGTCTGCAGGACAGCCTCAGAACTCTTTATTGTCTTGGCTGTAGATGGAAGGCTCGGGCTTGGTCTCCGGCTCCTCTTCGCGCAGGAAGCGTCGTGCGCGTTTGTGGGGGCGGACCTTCGAGCCGTGGACCTCCTTGCGGAGCCTACGCACTTGCATGGTCTTGCTGGCTATTTCGAGGCCGAAATAAAGGCCCGAGAAAATAGCGCCGCTGACGAATGCGGCCCAGAAAGCGACGAACGACGGCAATCTGTAATCGCCGAAGAACGGAAGACTTACTCCAATCGTGTCCATATTGCGAATGGAAAAATAGCCCCCATACAGCAATATGAAGAGTACAATGACACCCGTTATTATTCTTCTGATCACGCCCATCATAACGTCCCCGAAAAGAAAAAGGTCCGGCTCAACTATAGCCGGACCTTCGATTGAGTGTCTCGTCCGAAAACGAGACGGCCTCATGCAACATTAAGCTTTTTCTTGCTCTTTTGCTTTCGCTTTCGCGAACGCATCGGCAAGGCCAGTCTTAGGTTCAGCGACTTGGCTGATGTACTGGCTGAGTTCGGCGCCTTGGAGTTGTTTCAAGAGAGCCTTGCGCGAGAGGGAGAACTTGCGTTCTTCGCTGTCGCTGGCGAGGATGATGAATTCGACTTCATCGCCTTCCTTCACAACGTCTTCAACGCGAGCGACTTGCTCGTCGGAGAGTTCGCTGATGTGGATCATGCCTTCGATGCCAGGAGCGAGCTCGACAAATGCGCCGAAATCAACGATTTTGGTCACTTTGCCTTTGCCTTTGGTGCCTGGGACGAGGTCACGGGCGGCTTTGAGCCAAGGATCTTCGGTCAATTGCTTGATGCCGAGAGAGAAGCGCTCGTTTTCCGCATCGATCTGGAGGATCTTGGCTTCGATCTCGTCGCCTTTTTTGAAGATGTCGCCAGGGTGGTTGATGCGGTCGGTCCACGAGATGTCCGAGATGTGGATCAAGCCGTCGATGCCGTCTTCGATGCCGACGAAGATACCGAAATCAGTGATGTTACGGATTTTGCCCTGGATAACATCGCCTTCTTGGTACTTCTCGCGAACGATATCCCATGGATTCGGTTCGATTTGTTTCATGCCGAGGCTGATACGACGGTTTTCAGTGTCGATCGCGAGGATGACCACTTCAACTTCGTCACCCACTTGAACGACTTTCGAGGGATGCTTGATGCGTTTCGACCAGGACATTTCGCTGATGTGGATGAGGCCTTCGACGCCTTGCTCCATTTCAACGAACGCACCGTAATCGGTGAGGCTGACCACAGTGCCCTTCACGCGAGCGCCGACTTGGTAGCGGTCGCCAACGGTGAGCCATGGGTCATTTTGAAGTTGTTTGAAGCCGAGGGACACGCGCTGACGGCTTTCGTCGTAGCTGAGGACCTTAACTTCGATTTCTTGACCAACTTCGAACATTTGCGAAGGATGGTTGATGCGTCCCCACGACATATCTGTGATATGGAGGAGGCCATCGATGCCGCCGAGATCAATGAAGGCACCGTAATCGGTGATGTTCTTCA
>JASLCY010000002.1 GCA_030151925.1 Oligoflexus sp. | reverse complement strand
CCGCGAAAAAAGCGCGGCCCTTCCTCGATCAGGTCCAGGCGCTGATTCCCGAGGATAGGCTCGAGATCCCTTATATCGAGGAAATCCCCGCGATCAAGTTGCCGATGACGCCCGTCATCCGCTTTACCAGGAATGACCTGCGGGAAGAGATTCCGGCGCTGGGAGAGCTCTTTTTCCTTTATGGGAGCGAAGAGGTTCGGCCGAATAATCGGGCGCCCTTTATCCGGGATAAGAAGAACGAGCAGCGTATCCTGCGGGACCAGGAGGCTGAGAATCGAATACTCGAGATGCTCCCGGGCCTCGTCCAGGACGGCGAAGTCGTCCAGGGCGGGATTCTGATCTGGCCGCAGAAGTTCTTCGAGACGTCGACGCGTTTGATCGAAGCGGGCGTCGGGGTTCAGCTCGATAGAAAACCGCTTTCGCCCTATAAACCCATCATCAAGCTCTCGAGCGGGATCGATTGGCTCAACGTCTCGGTTGATGAAGGGGAAGAACCCTTCGATTGGCGAGGTTTTCTGAAGAAGATCGTCGGCAGCCAGCAGATCGTGACGCTCAGCGACGGTTCGCTGAAGTACGTCGACCCGAAAACGCGAAGAACGCTTGAGAGGTTATCGCGCCTCGTTGAACAAAAACAGAATCAGGATGCGATCCGTCTGTCGCGCTTGCCTTTGCTCGACCAGCTTTTACGGGATGATCCGGCGCAGCCGGTGCCGAGCGCCGTGAGGCGCTATCGGGGTCTGCTTGAAGACCTTGGTGAAAGCAGGGAACCGGTTTATCACTATGATTTCCATGGCAACCTCCGGCCTTATCAGGAGAAAGGGCGAAGGTGGCTGCTCGAGATGCTGGGAGCCGGTTTCGGCGTTTGCCTGGCCGATGAGATGGGCCTTGGCAAGACGATACAGGTTCTGGCTTTGCTCGCTTCTCTGCCGCGAGGGACGGGTCTGCATCTGATCGTGGTGCCACGGAGCCTTATCGGCAACTGGATGAATGAGTTCCGGCGTTTCGTGCCGGAGATCAGAGTGCTCGATCATTCGCATGCGAAGCGCACGAAGGCCGGTTTTGATGGTTATGACGTCGTTCTTACGACCTACGGCATCGCTTTGCGGGATCAAGAGGATCTGCGCTCTCAGACGTGGCAAACGATCATCCTCGACGAAGCCCAGGCCATCAAGAATTACCACTCCCAGACCTCGGAGGCCGTGCGGAGCCTGCCGGCTAAGAACAGACTCGCCCTCTCCGGCACGCCGATAGAGAATTCGACCTACGAACTGGCCTCGCTCTTTGACTTCCTGAACCCGGGGCTGCTCGGGGCCGAGAGCTTTAAGATCCTGCAGGGCGGGGATAAGGAGGATGCGGGTCTGATCGTTCGTTCTTTGCGGCCGCTGGTCTTGAGGCGGAAAAAGGACGAGGTCGGCAAGGATCTGCCGGAAAAATCCGTCAACCTTCTCTACTGCGCGTTCGAGAAACCGCAGCAGAAGCTTTATGAGGGTTATGCGAAGGCTTACCGCTCGCGGCTCCTGGAACACATCGACGAGGACGGCTTTGGGAGTTCTAAGCTCCTTATGATCGAGGCGATGCTCAGGCTGCGGCAAGTAGCTTGCGATCCAAGGCTGCTCGAGCCGGATACCAAGGTATCGAGCGCCAAGGTCGAAATCCTGATGGAGAAGCTCGATGAGATCGCCGAGTCGGACGATAAGGTGCTGATCTTCAGCCAGTTCACGAGTTTCCTCAAGATCATCGAAGAACGCATGAAAAAGGCGGGAATGGTCTACGAATATCTCGACGGCAGCACGACCAATCGGGATCAGAGGATCGCGCGCTTTCAGACGAATCCCGAGGTGAGGTATTTCCTGATCAGCCTCAAAGCCGGCGGCGTCGGGCTCAATCTCACCGCGGCCCGTTATGCTTTCATCATGGATCCGTGGTGGAATCCCGCGGTCGAAGAGCAGGCCATCGGCCGCGTCCATCGCATCGGGCAAACGCAGAGCGTCGTGGTCTTCAAAGTGGTCGCCAAGGATACGATAGAAGAAAAGATCCTGTCTTTGCAGACGCAGAAACAAGACCTTGTTAGCAGCTTTCTCGACACTGAGGATGAGTCCTTCCTGCAGCGTTTGACTCTGGATGACCTTAAAGTCCTTATGTCTTAGAGGCCACTCCATCAGGAGATGGCTTCCAGTTGAGTGCGTTCGACGAACCTGAGGGCCATGCGGAAGTCGTCTTGAGTCCAGGTGGCGAACCGGCCTTTGCGGTGCTGGCTCCGCGGAGCATGGCAGGTATAGGGTTCGGCCGCGAGCGCATAGAATCCGAAGTGCAGGGCTATTTCCTCTGCCAGCAGCCGTTCTTCAGCCTCTTCGAAATCCTCGCAGAAAATGCGTGACCAAAGAGCGTCCGCATCCACGGCCGGCCAGTAAGCCTTGATATGAGACAGCGCGTGCAGTCGCATGGATTCGTGAAAGAAGTCGTAGAGGTTCTTTTCCATTCGTTCGCTGGTATCGTTATCGCCGAAAAAAGGAGCATGGGTCTTCCCGTTGTAAGAGTGGATGAATTCGCAGTAACTGTGAGCCTTCTCTTTCAAGGTAAATCCCGTGCGCCGCGGATATTCCGAGAGATCCGGCCCAAAGTCAGCGATTTCCGTCCGATAATAAGGGCGCTCGTTCCATTCCTTGAGTGTCCAGTGGCAGAAAGTCATGAAGAATCCATCGAGGTTGTTCGGGCAGGCATACATGGTAAGCTCTTTGAAGACTGACTCGAGAATGTCACGAACTGGAATCATAAGAAAACCCTCGTCACCGGAAGCGGTGTGAGGGTTTTGTAGTCTGCTTGGATTTTTGCGGCCAGGGACATTTTGTGGAATTTTCGAGAACGAAAGATTCAAACTAGATCGGTCCGCCCCCGCTTTTTCAGCTCTTCGACCACGTATTTCACGTCTTGCGAGCGGTTGGTCGGGCACACGAGGATGGCTCCGTCCGAGCTCACGATAACGAGATCCTTCACGCCGATGCAGGCCACGATTTTCGCATCGCTATCGATGGTGACGTTCTTCGAGTCGATCGTTATAACGTCGCCGTAAGTGATGTTGCCCTTATCGTCCATTGGAAAGCTCTGTGCGAGCGCATCCCAGCTTCCCACATCTTTCCAGCCGATATCCGCCTCGACAACGGTTACGCGGTGGCTTTTCTCAAGAACTGCCGGATCGATCGCTATCGATTCGAGTTTGTTATAGGCGGTCACCAATCGCTCAAAAGGGAGCTGAGTAAAGCTTTTCGCTGTGCCCAGCACGTCCCGGAGGTCGGAGACGGATTTAGGGAGGAATGCGCTCAATTCCTCGAGAATAGTGGAGACCTGCCAGCAGAAGATCCCCGAGTTCCAGAGGAAGCGTTTTGTGGCGATATATTCCTCGGCAACCTCGGCCTTCGGTTTTTCCCGAAAGCTCGTCACCTTATAGGTGTCCTTGAGGCTCCCTAGCGCGATGCCTTTCTCGATATAGCCATAACCGGTCTCAGGGTATTCGGGAGTGATGCCCAGCAGAGTCAGGTTCCCTTGGGCGGCTGAAGCCACCATAGCTTTGATGGTCGCCGTGAAAACGTCGAGTTTTTTGATGAGCGCGTCCGCGTGGAGAGAGAGCAGGATAGGATGATCCTGGTTCTGCTCCTTGGCGAGTTTTTCGATTTCGAGGCTGACGAGAGCCAGAGCGTTCGCTGTGTTCTTTGCCGAAGGCTCGGCCAGATAATGGCCGCAGAGGCCAGAGGTTTGCTCTTTGGTCAGCTGAAGCTGTTCGGCGTGCGTGACGATGATTCGCCTTTCGACCGGCACAAGCCCATCCAGACGCCGCAGGGTGAGTTCGATCATCGTAAAATCGCTGTCACCAATTCTGCAAAGCTGTTTAGGACGCTTGTGACGTGATTTGGGCCAAAACCGTGTCCCACTTCCACCGGCGAGAATTACAGCGTAGACGTTCGATGGGAGAGATGACGGGGTCATGGTTTTTCCCTTATCCTTGTGTTTGCTTTAATTTTTGCAGATAGCTAACGTTTAGAAAAGGAAATAGCAAATGCGGTTTTCGCGATGAAGTGAGGATCCTCAACAATCCAAAGTTTGATTGCGCAGACGTTCAATAGCGTCCCGGGGGAGTCGATCCGTTCAAGGACATAATGTTTGTGGTTAAGAATACCTGCAAATGAATTCAAAACTGCCAATATAGTCAATATGGCTTAATTTCTGTCATCTTAAGCCGAGAAAACAAAAAACCTAAGCTTTAAAGCTTAGGTTTGATCTTCAATGGCGCACCCGG
>JASLCY010000586.1 GCA_030151925.1 Oligoflexus sp. | reverse complement strand
GTTCCGTGGACGCAAGCCGAATCCGGCCGCCCTCCTCAGGCACAACGACCTCGCCTAAGCTTGATTGGGGCCCCTTCGCCGACAAAAGGCGGGGGGCTCTTGCCAGATCCCTTTGCACTACTTAAAATATGTCTATGAAAATTAGGAGTTTATTACATGACTGCAGGAATCGTCCAAGGTCTCGCTGCCGTTATCAATTTCTTTCTCAGCGCGATTCAACTGCTGGTCTTTGCCTCCATCGTCGTCAGCTGGGTCGGTGATCGCAGCAATCAGATCGTCATCATGATCATCAACATCACCGAACCGATGTATCGCCCGCTGCGACGCTTGACGCGCAATATCCCGGGCCCCTTCGATTGGGCCCCGATGCTGGTGCTGGCGATCGTGATCTTCGCCCAGATCGCCATCGTGAAGCCTATGACCCGCTACGGCGAGACCCTGATGCAAAGCGAAATCTCGGCGCCGTCCGAACAACCTTGAGGGACTATGGGGAAATCACGCTCAGCAATCATCTTGCCCTTAGTGTGTGCTCTCCTCTTCGGGGCCGCTCTGGTATCGACTTTTCCGGAGCGCGTCCGCGCCCTCAAAGACAGCTATGAGTTCTACGCCCCGCCTCCGCTCGCCGGCGTGAATCCGAAGTTCGTGAACATCATGCTGCTCGGCCTCAAGCCGATCTACGACGACTTCATCTCGGTGTGGCTCCTCCAGAGCCTGCTCGACAAGACGCCGAACAAGGATCCCGAGAAGCTGCTGGCGCAGATCCGTTCGGTGATCCGCCACGAGCCCAAGCTCGAGACGACCTATATGCTGTCGTGCTTCGTGATGGCGAACGACCTGAAGAAGCCCGAGTATTGCCAGGAATTCAGCCTCGCGGGCCTCAGGGCCTTCCCCGAGAGCTGGCGGATCCCGATGACCCAGTCCTATATCGAATGGAACCTCTTGAATCATCCGGCCCAGGCCGCGAGCTTCCTTATGATGGCGGCGTCACGCAAGCAGTCGCCGCCCTACGTGCGGAACGCCGCGAAGAAGCTGCTCGAGACCAAGCAGCTCGAGCCGGACGATATCGCGAAGAGCATGGCGTTGATCGCCGAGCAGGACGGGAACGAGCAATTCCTCGCGCTCCTCAAGTCCATCGAAGAGAAGAAGAAATCCGACGCCAAGGCCCCATGAAGGAGAAGCTATGAGTGAACCTTCGGTCATGCTTGAGATCAAGAACCTGAAGAAGGTCTATGATCGCGATCTGTTCAAGAAGAAGCAGGTCGTGCTCGACGATTTGAGCTGCCGTTTCCTGGAAGGCCAATGCACGGGATTCATGGGCCACAACGGAGCCGGCAAGACGACGACGATCCGCACGATCTTCGGCCTCATCAACGCCGATTCGGGCGAAGTCCTCTATCGCGGCCGCGCGCTCACCCTCGACGACAAACGCCGCATCGGGTACATGCCCGAGACCAACAAGCTGCCGATGAACCTCACCTGCGAGGAGATCCTGCGGCATCACCTCCGCGTGTTCAGGCCCGCGGGCATCGCCGCGAAGGATTATCCGGCGCTGATCGAGGAGAAGCTCAAGGAGATCCAGCTCTGGGACCATCGCAAGAAGAAGGTCGGCAAACTCTCGAAGGGCATGGGCCGCCGCCTCTCCTGGGCGCAGGCCACGATCCATAAGCCGGAGCTCATCATCCTCGACGAACCGATGTCGGGCCTCGACCCGCTGGGTTATCGCCTGATGGTCGACCTGGTGAACAAACTCAGGGCGGAGAAGGTGACGATAGTCCTCTGCACGCACGAGCTCTGGTCGATCGAGCAGCTCTGCGACCATGTGCATATCCTGAACCACGGCCGGCTCGTGTATTCGACGCTCGATCACGCGCCGAGCCCCGAAGAGCCCTCGCACCGGCTCACGGTCTCGGGTTCGCAGATCGAAGCGATCACGGAGCTGCAGCGCACCGCCCAGCTTCCGAAGTGGCTCGACCTCAAGATCCATAATCATAGGGCGCAGCTCACCCTCGGCAGCTATGCCGACGCCAACCGCTGGCTCTCGGCCTGCATGCAGCACGGCCTGCTCATAGTCGATTTCCATAAGCTCTCGATCCTGAGCGAGGACCGCCTCATTCGTTATTTCGGCGAGGAGAAGACCGCATGAGAACCCTATTTTCCGTAGCCGGCGAGACCTTCCTCCGCCTGCGCCGCGATAAGATCTTCATCCCCGCGCTCCTGATCGGGCTCGGGCTGCTCGGCCTCTCGGGCCTCGCCAGTTTCTGGGGCGTGGAGGAGTTCTTCAAGATCCTCTACGACCTCGGCAGCACGGCCTATCTCTTCACGGGCGCGACCGTGGCCATCTTCTGGGGCAACAAGATCGTCTCCGATTCGAGGCAGGAGGGCTCGCTGGAAGTCCAGCTCGCTTCGCCCATCGGCCGCTCGACCTGGCTGCTCGGGAAATTCCTCGGTCTGAGCGCGAGCCTCATCCTGCTCGCGCTCGTCTTCCTGATCGCCTGGCAAGGCGTCTACCTCTACTACAACATGGGCTTCATCCATAAACCGGATCTCGTGCTCTTCGGCGTCCTGACGATGGCCTGGTTCGTCCTCGCCGCCCTCTCCATCCTCTTCGCGACCATGGCGACCCAGGCGATCGCCCTCTTCTGCTCGCTCTGGATGTTCGTCTGCGGCCTCGTCTCCGCTCCCGTCATGCAAGCCCTTTCCCCCGAGACGCCGGCCGCGACCCGCAAGGTCGTCGAGGTCATCGCGGGCGTCTGGAACCTCCATCTCTTCAACCTCTCCCAGCTCGCCATCATGCATGCGGTCCCGAGCGGCCCCGTGATCGCCGCCCGAGTGGGTTACGGCTGCATCCTCATCGCCTTTTTCCTGGCCGCGGCATGTGTGGCTTTTCAGAGACGAGACATCATCGCTTAACCGTTCTATCCTAGTTATGAAGGAAATTTCCCATGGCCCGTTCAGTGAACCAATCCATCGCCTGGCTGTCCGCAATCGTCCTGTCGGGCGCCACGTACGGCGTGGGCTTCGGAGTCTTTAAAGCCTTTTCACCGAGC
>JASLCY010000548.1 GCA_030151925.1 Oligoflexus sp. | reverse complement strand
AATCTTCTTATCCTAAGCGTGGCGAATGCTGGAAACGCTGATGAGGCGACGGATAAAGCCATAAGTGAGTTGATTAGGAACTCTGCCTTTATTCATGCCAGCCCTCTTTGAGCAGATTAAACAAAGCCCTATCACGCGCCCTGGGCGATTCAGTCGAGGCCCTTCTTGCCATCGGCCCAGTAGGCCCGCAGCACGACTTTGGCTGAAACGCTCTTATCGCTCTTGAGCAGCTTGCGCATCGTTTGGATGGAGCGCATCCGCCCCGTGAGAATAGCCGTATTGAATGTCTGTTTTGCGTTGGCAGCGACTATGCTCTCGACGAGTTTTTCCAGATGGCTCTCTCCAGGGGTGCGCTGGACTGGAATGCAATGGTCGAGCTGCAGCAGGGTAAGGACCGCCTGCGTTTCTTCGAGAGAGTTGACCTCCAGGAAGATGCGGGCGTCTGGGTTCTGCCCCTTCAGGACCTTGGCGGCCCCGATCGACGTCTCGTCGCCGAAGAGCAGCGTGTTGCCCTCGTACTGGCTGAGGTCCAGGGAAGACCGGGGCCCGAAGATCTCGGCCGCATCCCCTATCTTCAGCCCGTCTATCCATTCTGTTGCGGGATGACCCTCGCGCCTATAGGCGAGAAACGTGAGGCTGCCCGCTCCAGAATCGATTTTGATAGGCGTATACGTTCGGAATTGGAGGTTGCCGAGATCGACCTGAATCTTCGATCCAGGTTGCCAGTTCGCTTGTTTCAGCGCTTCCGAGCGGATCTCTATCAATCGGAAGTGCTTGGATAGAGGTTCGACCCTGACGATGGTGACGGGAGTCAGGAAATTTCCGAGCACTCGCTTCAAACCGCGCGTTATTAAGTTTGGTTCACCCATATGTCGTCCATAACGTTGATGTTTGTGTCTGCAAGGTACCGATAGTCTATCAAAATCCGGGATCGAAAGGCGAGAAATGCCTCGGTTACGGCTGTAAAACCCCGCGCAACCGCAAACACCCTTCCTTCGCATTAGCCCCGATAATGCAAACTCAAATCTCGAATCATTCTCGTTAATATCCTACCCATAATAAGCAAACTTTTATCAAGAATCCTCTCTGAAACTCTTGCCCGCGCATAAGAGCGCTGTTAGATTCCGGCCGATTTTCGAATCGTCGGTCACTTCACCATTAGTTGGAACGCTAAACATGAATCACTTAAAGTACTGGCTACGCCGAGCATCCCTCTTGCTGCTCCTGACCCCCAAGCTCTACGCGCAAGAGCTTCCTGAAGCCTGGCGAGTCGAGAACTGGCAAGGTTCATGGGAGGACGAGAGAGCCCATAGGCAGGAAGTCCTCGAGCAATTCCTGAACGGCAACGGCCGCAAGCCTTTCCAATGGTATCGCAACATCCCCCTGGGGCACACGGGTCTGCCGACCGTCTTCTTCCGCCTGCTGCCCGACCTCTATAAATACAACGTCGCGCCGGAGAATCAAAAGCTCACGGGTATCCTGAACGAATACCGCCGCCTCTGGGAGAATCCATCGGTCTACGGCCTCGCGCCCTTCCCAACCGACTTCACGGCCGACGGCAAAGGCTTGAAGGGCAATGCTCGCACGGCTCCCTACGGCCTCGGCTTCACGCAGCCCACCGAGAAACCTATCGAGTTCCTGCCGAAGGTGAATATCCACCTCACCTTCGTGAGCTGCGCTTCTTGCCACACGGGCCGCGTCGTGCTCGAAGACGGCAGCATCCAATATCTCTACGGCGCTCCTACGACCGAATACGACCATACTCGTTTCTCGTCCGCGCAAGGCACTACCGCTTCGCTCATCCCGGACGACGATGAGACCCTGGGCCTGCTCGTGAAAACAGTAACCAAGGCGATGAACAGCAAACCGCTGGGATACTTCCTCGGCAACCCTGTCGAGCAGCTCGTAAGCAGCGATCCTTTCGCGCAGGAGGTGAGCGACCGCCTCTTCTGGAACCTCAACGGCAAGAAGATCCTCTCAACCGTTAAATCGCGCATCGGCCTGCGTGAGCGCATCGTCACACTCTTGCAGAACGGCAAAGACGGGATCTACGACCAGGCCGGAAGCCCTTCCCTCAGCGCCTCCGCACCGGGACAGCTCGATGCTTTCGGCTTCGGGGGCGCGATCGTCGCGACTCTCGCGGAAGACCTCTTCAAAGCGCAGCAGGGCGAAACCTTTAACGCCACGACGCCTGACGAAGCCGAACTCGCTTCTCGTCAGAAAGTCCGCAACCTCCAAGAAGTATACGGCGATCCTCGCTCGTGGCTGCACGACAAACCCGCGATGGTCGATCCTTTGAGCATCTGGCAGGAAAATCCTGAGTGGCGGGTCTCAGCGAACTGGGACGGCAGCCAAAGATCGGCTGGAGCCCGCGCCATCAGCACCAGCCTCGCGGTGACGGCAAGCCCTGAGCAGGTCGATGTGCAAGGCGCCGAGGCGATGGACGTCTTCATGAAGGGTTTGACCCCTCCGCCTTATCCTTTCGCTATCGATAAAGGCCAGGCGGCCCGCGGTCAGGTGATCTTTGAGAAGAACTGCGCGCGTTGCCATGCTCCGCGCGTGGACCGCATCTTCCGTACCGACGAGATGCAGGTCGATAGCAATCGCGCACAGCAGATTACGCAGCCCGTGCGTGAGGGTTTGCTCGCGCTCTTCTGGAAGACCTGTAAACTCACGGCTTTCTGCGGTAGGAAAGACCAGAACCCCAAGGGCCCGCTCGAAGATAACGACAAGATCCTGATCCCTCGTACGAAGGACACTATGGGTTACGCGCAGCAGCCCGATCAAGGTATTTAGGCCCGTGCGCCCTATCTTCACAACGGTTCGGTGCCCACCCTCAGGGCTTTGTTGACTGGCGATCGTCCGGAGAAGTTCTGGCGAGGCAATATCCGTTATAATCAGCGTGATGTCGGTTTCAGCACCAAGGATCCCAAGGCCGAGCCTTACGTGACGATGAGCGATTCCGCTATGATCTTCGATACCGCCTTGCTCGGCGCGGATAATAAAGGCCACTTGAATGAAGTGATCGACGGCCTGCCGATCAACGGCTTGGATGACGACGGCAACGCTATCGATTGGAAACGTCCTGAGAACCAAGCCGACCTGAATGCTCTGCTCGAATACCTGAAGAGTCTCTAAGCGGCCTTAGCCTCCGATGCTTCTGGGCTCTCCGGCAAAACCGGAGGGCCCTTGTCGTATGAAGCTATCCGATCAATCGCAGCCGATGACGCCCGAGGACTTGGAGTCCTTGCCAATGCCGGGATAGGTCCCGGCGTTGGGGGCCTTTGCCGCATCGGCATCGGAGCTATGGACCGTGCTCGCATTCGTGTTTTGGTTCTGGTCCGAAGCCGTCGTCTGCATCGTATCCATGCTCGAGGAGCTCGCTGGATTAGACATATCGATCGTCTGGGTGTTGCCGGTCGAAGAGGTCTGCGTGGAAGCCGTGTTGGAGGCGCTCGTATCCATAGTCGTGGTGTTCGTATTGGAATTCGTCTGCGCCGCGACGCCGACGCCTGAGCTGGTCAGCATGGGCAACCATTTCTTCTCCACGAGATCGTATGATTTAGGGTACCAGGCTTTGAGGTTCGCCTTGGTCTGATCGTTGCAGAGATATTCGTCGACGGCGATGGCCAGCCATTCTTCGATGTTCGACATGCGGTAAGCGCCGTTGCTGTCCTGGGCGTTCGGACTGTTTTTCTCGGCATTATACGCGTTGATGATATCGGCGTTGTGAGAGCTCAGCGCGAGCTTGCGGTCGATCGAGTGCGTGCCTTCATGCGTGGCGAGCGACCAGGCGTTGTTGCCGAGGCTCGAATCGCCGAGGATCAGACCCGCTTCGGTGCCTGTGCCCGGAACCATGTCCCACGTGCTGCCCGCCGGCCAGCCGCGAGGCGTTTGGCCTTTGAGATAGGCGTAATCAGGGAGATTCGTGATGCCGCCGTGAGTGAGTTTGATAGGGATATTCGCTCGCATGATATCGAGCATGGGCGTAGGCCACGAGTTGATCTCATTGAGGTGGCGGATCTTTTCCGAAGACGTGATCGAATTATCCGTGATCGTTATGCCGCTCAGGTTCTCCGTGTGGAGGGTCGCATAGTTCACCTTGCAGCTCACGCGGTTGCTGGTGCTCTTGATAGTCGATCATTGCTTAGGCCGTTCACTGCATGACGTGAAAGTAAAGGTCATCAAAGTGAGGATCGCGACGCTTTTCATATAAGCTCCCAAAAACTAACGCGTTCCTGCTCTTTTAGGATCGGAACAACAGGAAAGGAACTGGAGGGGATATTATAAGGCCATGATTTCATGGCCTTATTAAAGGAAAGTTCCGAGGCGTCAGCCAGGGATCCTGGAGGCGAAACGATCGGTAGCCGCGACCAGGGCCCGGCAGTTGCCTGGTTCCATCGCCGCGTGGCCCGCATCGGGCGTGATGATCAGTTCGGCTTCCGGCCACGCTCTGTGCAAAGCCCAGGCCGAGGTGATCGGGCACACGACATCATAGCGACCATGCACGATCACGGCTGGGATATGGCGGATACGGTCGATGCCTTTCAGGAGTTGGCCGTCTTCCTTGAAGAAGCCCTTGTTCGTAAAATAATGGCACTCGATGCGAGCGAAAGCGAGCGCGAACTCCGCCTCCCCGAACCGATCGACGGTCGTCGTTTCCGGAAACAGCTTGCTGGTGCTGCCTTCCCATATGCTCCACGCACGGGCCGCAGCGAGACGGACCTCAGGATCTTCGGAGGTCAGACGCTTGTAGTACGCGCTGAGGAAGTCGTGCCGCTCTTCGGGCGGAATCGCTTCTTTATAAGCCTCCCAGGCATCCGGATATATCTCGCTGGCCCCGAACTGATAGAACCAATCCACCTCCTGCTTGCGGAGCAGGAAGATGCCGCGCAGGACGAGTTCCGTCACGACCTCAGGATGGGTCTGCGCATAAGCGAGGGCCAAGGTGCTGCCCCAGGAACCGCCGAACACCTGCCAGCGTTTGATGCCGAGATGCTTTCTGAGCGTCTCCAGGTCGGCGACGAGGTCCCAGGTGGTGTTCTCCTCGAGGCAGGCGTGAGGCGTGCTCTGGCCGCAGCCGCGTTGATCGAAGAGTATGATGCGGTATTGCTCGGGATTGAAGAAACGGCGATGCCCGGGCTCCGTGCCGCCGCCCGGACCGCCGTGAACGAAGACCACGGGTTTGCCCTGGGGATTGCCCGATTCCTCGAAATAGATGTTATGGATCTTGGAGACTTGCAAACGGCCTTGGTTGAAAGGCTCGATTGCGGGATAACGCCAAGTCATGGGATCACGTTGCAGGGTCATGTCGATTCCTTTGGAGTGGGACCATCTAACTTTTGTTTCAAACGCAGGGCCCTTTCATAGAGCGAGCCCGTGAAGAAGGTGCTGATGCGGGCTCCCGCCAGGCGCGAGAGGAAAACGCCGAGCCGGTTCAGGCAGCCGGGAACCGCGAAACTGCGCCTCTTTACGAAGGCGTCGAGGGCTTCGCGGGCGCAGCGGTCGGGCTTCATCAGAGCGAAATCGCCTTTGAAGTAAAGGCCGAGGCCCGAGATATCCGGCATCTCCGTAGCGATCCCGCCGGGCGCAAAGACCGTGACCGAGATCTGCGCGCGGCGCAGCTCGTAACCGAGGGCCTGGCCGAAGGCGGTGACGAAAGCCTTGGTGCCTGAATAAAGCGCCTGATAAGGCAGGGGGATGCTGCCCGCCAGGCTGGAGACCAGCATGATCCCGCCTTGGATGCCCTGCGCCCGCATACGCGCCGCGTAATGAGTCGCGAGACGGTTCACGCTTCGGAGATTGGTGGCGACGAGATGCTCGGTCGCCAGCGAAGTGAGTTCGCAATGCTCTCCAAAATGCGTGAGGCCGGCATTGAGTATGACCCCGCTCACAGGCTCGGGCCGGTTATCCAGCTCCTGGATGAGGCGCGAGACGTCTTCGTCGCGACTCAAGTCGGCCGGCAGAACGAGGGCTTCGCCGCCTAGGTTTCTCAGCTCAATCGCCAGCCGCTCAAGCCTCTCGCGCCGCCTTGCGACGAGTACAACGCGCGCTCTATAAACCGTGACGAGCCGCCGCGCGATCGCTTCGCCGAGACCTGCGGACGCGCCCGTGACCAAAACCCATCGACCTTCCAGATGTAACACAGGGCCTCCTCAGAGGGCATCCCACTCTTTTTTGCGAGCGGCCATCAATCTTTCGTTTTGCGCCTTGAAGAACGCGTCATACTTCTCTTCGCCGCCAAAAGCCGCCAGTCGCTGCGGTTCCACTCTTTTTACGCGGATTTCGGCTGCGGCCGGATCGTCCTTGAGGAGGCTCATGATCT
>JASLCY010000527.1 GCA_030151925.1 Oligoflexus sp. | reverse complement strand
CTCACCAGCGCGCTGGTAAAAGTCGGTCCGACCACCACGCAGCCCACGGCGCCATCGTTCGCGCAGGTTGAGTAGACCGGCAGCACGCCGGTCACGCCGCCCACCGTAACGCCGGCTCTGAGGTCGCCCGGCGTGAGGCCTTGGACGTTGGCGGTGCAGTTCTTGGTGCCGACCTGAATGCTGCCGGACTTATCGTAATAACGGGTGCCTTGGCAGACGTCCGCGACGCCCATCGTAATGATAGGAAGGTCTTCGCTGCCGGATTGATAGAATACCGGAATCGCAGCCGTCACCCCGTCTTGCTCCGCGTTCAGGGCCATGAGCCCGCCCTTGCTGTCCGCGGGCACGGTGAAGCTGGCTTTGGAATCGCTCAGGACCTTGAGGCCCTGGACTTTCGTGCTGCCGACCGCCAGCACCATGTTCGCCCTGAAATTCGTGCCGTTCACGATTACGGTCTTACCGCTTTGCGCCACGATCTCCGAAAGGCTCAGGATCGATATCTTGGGTTTGATGTTGACGGTCGAAGCCGTGAAGGCGGGCGTATCGACTTTCACTTCCTTGGCTTCGAGGGGAACGTTGGTGACGACGGCTTGATAAGCGCCGAAATAAAGGGTTTGGATCAGGGCGAAACCGTCCTTGAAGGTGATCTGCGAGTTCGGGATGATGCCGGAGACGTTCGAACCCTGGTCATTCCTGGCGACGCGATAGAAAACCGAGACCTTGCTCAGATCGATCGTCGAAAGGCCGAGGCCGGTCGGGAGCGGGATCGAAATGGTCATCGGGATCTTGGCGTCGACCACTTCGGAGCTTTGGACGGCCACGGCCGTACCTGAACTCACGACCGGAGAGCTCACCGCTAACTCAGCGAGGCTGGTCGGGGTCGAGAGCTCGGTGGCCTGCTCGATCGTGATCTTCGCTGAGACCGCGAGCGCTCCGGGAGGCATGATGATCGAGGAGCCCGCGACCGGGCTATCGCCTTCGGGAACGCTCATAAGCTGCGCTTCTTTGTTTTGCGGATCATATTGAGCCGTGGCGAGCCCCTGCTGATCGACGACGACGGTAGCCTTCTTCGTTCTGGAGGCCGACGAAGTCGAAGCATTGCTTTGCAACGGCGTTTGGAAACATCCGGTTACACTGAAGAGGAATGCAGTCGTGACGATCCGTTTCATACCATCAACTCCGATGATTTCTTACCCTATCGGAGCTAGATCCGAAAAATGTAACAATCGATGCCGGGAATGGATTTTTATGAGAAGGCGGTTTTAAGTGGCTGGAATAACTAAAGAATTTAATATGATTTTAGGTAAAAAATCCGCAGCCTTGCACTATTTATGGGATTTTGAGGTTTTCGGGGCGGCCACCACGAGCGATTAGGGGAGGCGACCCCGGGCCCGAACGGGAACCGGGGGTTATAGCCTGGACGAAGGTTTTACTGCTGCGCAGCCTTCCACTTCTGCGTTTTGATATCACCGCAGGTCCACTGATGGATCGCGGTGCCGTTGTTCGCGGACTGCTGGTCGATGTCGATGCAAAGGCCGCTGTGGACAGGTTTGATCGCGAAGCTGCCGTCCGTGCCCGGCACGATGCTGAACTGCTGGTTCGCGGCTCCCGCCTTACAATCGTTCTGCTGCAAGCGTCCGCCGTCCGCAGTGCCGGCATTCTCGATCTCGAGGCAGAGGCTGTCGCCGATATTCACGAGATTGAAGCTGCCGTTGCCGGAATCCTGCGCGCGGAAGACCTGCGCTTCGGACTGATTGCAATCCCACTCCTGCAGCTTCAGGCCTTTGGTCGAAGCGTTGCTGGGGATGTCGATGCATTTCGAAGTCGCGGCCGAAACGAAGGAATAGAGGCTGCCGCTCCGTACCGGTCCGCTGGGAGCGGGGGTGGGGCCGGGCGCGTTGCTATCCGGGTTGCCGTGCGGATTCACGTTCGAGGCTTCGGAAAAGAGGCCGTAGACCACGAGTTGATTCGAGAAGGTCGCGAGATAGACTTTGCCGTTGGCTATGGTCGGCGACGAGAACTTCGCGAAGAGTCCGAGATCGTCGCGCGCGAGAGCGTCGCGGCTGTTCCAGATCTCGTGAGTGATGTCGGTCGCATCGAAGGCGCGCAGGACGCCGGGACGCAGGCCGTGGTTCGCATCGCCCGAGGCCGGGTGAGAGGCCCAGAGGATGCCTGTGCCCGGTTTTTGCCCGTAAGCGGAGATCGCGAGGATGCCGCCCGGCATTCCGTCCGGAGCCGCCATCGTGCTGGTTCCGACCGGAGTCGTGATGAACTTGCCGTTGTCGAACTTATAAGCCTGCAGGTGGTTGTACTCGGACCAGACATAGACCCAGCTGCCGTCATAGCTGTCCCACCAGACCGGCGAGCCATGGATATGGCGGTTCTTCGCGACTTCGAAGGACTGGACGATCTGATTATCGTTCGCCGCATTGTAGCCGCCCATGTTATCGCGATCGACGACGTAGAAGACTCCGCCCTTGCCGCCGCCGATAGCGAGATTGGTGTTCGGGATCAGCAGCATGCCGCTCGAGCCGAGATCGAGGTCGGCCGCGTTCAGCGCATCGAAATCGTGCGGCGTAAACCAGCTCAGGACCTCGAAGCCGTTATCGGTCGGCTTGAGTTTGATGAACGACTGGCCGTAGTCCTTCCCGCCTTTATCAGCGGTGAAGGTGCCGTTGCCGGAGATCACGTAGAGGTTGCCCGCGTCATCCGCCGAAGCGCCTTCGCCCGCCTGCCAGAGGCCGCCGTCGCCGCCGCTCGGAGTGACGTTGAACAGGCGTTTGAGCTGCAGGGACTCGGCATCGTAGCCGGCGAGGTAACCGTGGTAGGGCCCGGTATCGCAGTGCGCGGCCCAACCCATGTAAACCGTTCCGTTCAGGAGGAGGAGCGAGAGACGCTGGTTGGCGGTCTGCGCATTAAAGGGGATTTGCCCGTTTTTACTGCCTTCGCCCGTGCCGGGCGTCGAGAAGTCGATCAGGGTCGGGCTGTTCGGGCGTTCTTCGCCGGTGCGGATATCGACCGCGTGGAGGCGCTGGAAGAACTTGCCGTTCTCCTTGGTCCGCACCACGAAGTACATCGTGTAGGTTTCGTCGTCGATCGCCGGGGTTCCCACGATACCGATGTTGCCGGAGAAGTCCTTGTAAACGCCACAGTTCTGACCGACGTCGGTGGCGCGAGGCGGCACGATCCCGTGCGCGGGATCGTTGTAGTTCCGCACCCAAAGAGGAGTCGTGCGGTAGACGTCATCGGCATCGAACGCGTACACGCTGTTATTCACGGTCGCGACGTAGACCACGTTGTAGATGTTGCCGTTGATGTTCAGGTCGGGGACGATCAGGGGCTGCGTGTAGATCTGGTCGTCGACGGGATAAGCGCCGATCTTACCGAAGTTCGTGGTGTTGACGTTCGAGGTCGTCAGATGCGTCTCTTGCAGGACGGCGCCGGTACGAGCCGGATTATTATGCTGCGTAAGGACCGAGGGGCCATGAGCGGCTGAAAATACTGCGGCAGTAGTGAGGAATACACCTGTCGCAGTAGCTGACAGCCACTCTCTCAGATTGAAGGGCATGAGGAACTCCTGGTTAGGACCATGATAGTGCATATCAGGAGTATCGAGATCAAACTGCGGGGTCAAGGAACTAACGGCTTCATGAACGGTTTTATTACAGAATTAACGAGAACTTAAAAGACTTTCGCTCGTATGGCGGCCGGTCTGTTCATCAGGCGTTCCATATAATTCTCCAAGGCCTTGTTACCCTTTACCAGGAAGTCATTGGCACCCGGAATTACGGCGCCCAGCATCACGTCCGCGGCCGAAAAACCGCTCGGGAGGATGAAGTCCTGCCGGGAGAGGACAGGCGTCAGGGCCAGGGTGAGAATCTCGCTTTGTTGTTTTACGAAGGCATGCGTCGTCGCCGTTTCTTCGGGCGTGGAGACGTGAGTGAACATGCGGGCGATCACGCACTCGAGAGTGCCGACCGACCATACCATCCATTTTAAGTAGTCCGCACGGAGCATCTTGTCCTCCATCTTCGGAGCGAAGCGCCCGTACCCATAGGTATCCGCAAGGTACTGGCAGATCGCGCCCGATTCCCACAGAGTGAGGGCGCCGTCCACGATCGTCGGCACGCGGCCCATGGGATTGAGCGCCCGATAAGCGGGCGTATTCATCTCGCCGTCGGCTTTCTTGAGGAAGTGGTTCTCGTAAGGCACTCCCATTTCCTCTAACAGCCAACGCACGCGGTCGCTGCGATCCTGATAAGCCATTGCATAGATCTTAATAGGCTCGGCCATGAGTCTTTCCTTTGGGATTTTTTCGTGTTCTCAGACCAATCTTTTTACCATATCCTTTATCTATTTGATATTTCTATCACTCGTGACCGCCGAGGCGCCTGGTGTCCCAAGAATCATTGAATCAGAAAGTCGATTTCATACTGCTCGTCGCCCATTCCCTCCAAGCCTGCGGAGCGGCGGCCCATCATCTGGAGCGCGCGTTGAGCAGCGTGGGGCGAGGCCTCGGCCTGGGCCATCAGTTCCTCGCGTTTCCCACGGGCCTGATCGCCTCGTTCCAGGAAGGCGAGCATCATCGTGGGACCGTGATCCGGTTCGAGCCGGGGCAGATCGATCTCTCGAAGCTGAGCCGCATCGATGAGATCGCGGACCACGTGCTGGAAGGCAAACTCTCCATCCAGGAAGGAACGGCCGCGATCCAGGCGACGATCGCGAGCGCGGGCGATTACAGCCCTTGGATCCAAGTCCTGGCTTATGCCCTCGCCGCCGGAGGTTTCGTCACGGCCCTGAAAGGGACGCTGCTCGATCTGATCGTGGCCGTCGGCCTCGGCATCGTCATCGGCCTTATCGAATGGCTGGGGAAACGCTCGAGTTTCCTCGAACAGCTCTTCGCGCCGCTGGCGGCCTGCATCGTCACGCTGGTGGCCACCCTCCTCGCGCGCGAATACACGACCATCTCTCCGGACCTGGTGATACTCGCGAGCATCGTGGCTTTGCTCCCCGGCCTGACGCTGGTGATAGCCTTCGTCGAGCTCGCCACGAAGAACCTGATCTCAGGCACCGCCCGCCTCGCCGGCGCGAGCGGCGATCTGATGAAACTCGTCTTCACGATCGCGATCACGAAGAAGCTGCTCGCCGATCCCGCCCATCCCGCGCTCGCGACCGGACAAGGCGCGCTCCCGCCCTGGGCGGAGATCTTCGGCGTCGCGGCGCTCGCCTTCGGCTTCATCGTGCTCTTCAAGGTGCGGCCGAAGCATGCGCTCTCCTCCGCGATCGTGTCGATCACCGCTTACACCTGCGAACGGTTCTTCGCGATCAACCTCGGCATCGAGCTCTCGTTCTTCGCCACCGGCGCCCTCGTCGCCGTCATCAGCAACTCGATCGCCCGCATGTTCAGAAGGCCCGGCCTCATCACCCTGCTGCCCGGCATCATCCTCATCGTCCCCGGTTCGGTGAATTACCGGAGCATGACCACGATGTTCCAGAACGATGTGATCGACACGATGCAGACCACGTTCTCCGTGATCATCATCGCCGTTTCGCTCGTCGCCGGCCTCGTCTTCGGCAACACGATCGTCCCTCCGCGCCGAAGCCTCTGAGAGGCGGCGCGCCTCGCGGCGGAACCTGCGGAAATAAAAAATGCGGAGAGCTTTTCAGCATCTCCGCATTCTCTTTTTTTGGAAGCCTAAAGATACGAGATCTTAGAACTTAACAGTCGCGAAACCAGTCCATTTGTTGGTCTGCTCACGGCCGGTGTAACGAAGACCGGTTTGAGTGTCGGTATCGTTGCGTTCACCGCGGAGGAATTCATACTGAAGTCCGAGGTAAGCCGTGCGGTTGATCGCCAGGGTCGCTTCGCCGGAACCGCCGTAGAGGTTCACGAGACGGTAGCCGAGAGTTTGCTCTTCTTCGCCCATTTCGGTCGAAGCAGCGCCTTTGTACTCAGCAGCGAGCGAGAAGCGCGAACGGTTGTCCGTCCAGTAAGTGGCGACGATGTTCGCAGCCGTGCGGTCAGCGCCTTTGTAGTTGTCGAAGAGGTGGACTGCGCCTTCGTTGTTACCGTCATACTTCGCCATCGAAACGTGCGATGCGAGGGAGAAGTTGTCGGTGAGGTTGCCGCGAGCGAAGATAGCGCCGGTCGCAGGCAGGTAGATCGCGCGTTCGTTAGCCGCTTGGAAAGCGGTGAGGCTTGCGCCGGGAGCGCGGGAGATGCCTTGCGGTACGTCTGTGAGCGAGAGGCCCGTGCCGACTTCAGTACGTGGGGTGCCGACGTCGATGCCCGCTTTTCTCTGAACTTCAGATGAATAGGTCGCGCCGAATTCGAAGGCTGGCTCATGGTAAGAGATACCAGCGACGGCACGAGTATAGTTGTAGGTGAAGTTGTTGTTGTTGAGGTTGACTTCGGTTACGCGGAGGCGGCTGATTTCAGCGCCGGCGCCGATGGTGAAGTACTTGCCGATGTCGTAAGCGAGTTCAGGAGTTACGCGGTCAGCTTCGAATTTTTCTTTCGCTGGGCTGTCGCCGGCTTGGTCGATCGAAGCTTTTTCGTATTGGCCGCGAACGCCGAGCGTCCATGCAGTCCAACCGTAAGCAACGTCACCTTCAACGAATGGAGTTTGAAGGTCGCCAGAAACGCCGTTTTTCTTCAACTGGCTGTTCTGTACGCCGCTGCCGATACGAGCGCGCAAACCTTCATTTTCGTGGAGCTGTGAAGGAGAGACGTAGTCGAGACCACCGAGAAGGATACGGTCACGCTTGGCGTAGTCACGGTAAGTCGTGTTCACAGGATAGAGATCACTCTCAGCAGCCTGTGCCGTTGTGGCGCCTAAAAGGAGAGCTAAGCTAACTAAATTTGAGGCTTTCATGAGTTTCCCTTCGTAAAAAAGTCCCTATCACGTCAGATACAAAAATCCGAATACGGGAGCAAGATATATCGATATGCGAGACACGATAATATTCACCCACTCGACCCATCGCCATCATGCGTCTGTTCACTTCAAGAAAGCTATTTATTTGAGAAAATAAGAGTTCTGTAGGCCTTGGAGGGGGCGGATTTGGGGATTTTTTGGGGATATTTCGCGCAAGAAATCGAGAATGCTTTTCATCTCTCGATTTCAGCGTTTCATCTTGGTCACTTGCCCAAACTTTGGCTGTTTGGTCAAGAAGATAAGAAAAGTTAGAAACGGTCGTCCGTTAAATTACGGATCGAAGCGAGTGCCGAAAAACTCCGCAGCGTGTCCGGCCACCTTATAGAGGCTGATCACGGTGCCGACTACCGTCAGGGAAAGGAGCGCATGCCAGAAGTATGTGACTGTACGAGCGTCGGTGATGTGATCGGCGACGAGCTTCGTCAGGCCGATGGGATCGCGGTGCGGAAGGCCGTAGCTGTCGCGCGGAATCACCCAGGCGAGGATATTGAGGCAGACGCCGAGGCTGATGAACCAGAGACTCATGCTTTCTTTTTCCACGAGAAGGCGAAGGCGAGCGAAGACTTTGCGCATTCATGCACCCAAGGAAGTTGAAATGTCGAATCCTCGGATTATAATCATGTTTTCGGGGAAAAAGAAGCCGACATCGCCTTCGTGATTTCGCGCGGCGGCTCCTCGTGCGGGTTTAAGGGAAGGCCGGGTTTTCAGCGGTCCGAACTCAGGCGGAAGCGCACCGAGACGGGCAGGCTGTCGCTGAGCGTCTGGCCCGCCGCATCCTGGAATTCCGCATTGTGATCGATCCACTCCAGCGGCTGGAGGTGAAGGTCCGTGCCGTCGCGATAGAGGATGCGATCGATGTGGTCCTGCACCGGGCCGAAGAGCTCGTCGGAGCTGTCGTGGAG
>JASLCY010000180.1 GCA_030151925.1 Oligoflexus sp. | reverse complement strand
AACGGAAAATTTTAGGTGACTTTTTCAAAAACCTACCAACGGATTCCGGTATGGATGATGTTATTTTTTAAGGGTGGGAATAGGCACTTCACGCGCGAAAGCGAGCAGGTCGCTGACGTCGCTTTGCAGAATTGGCGGTAAGGCGCTTCGCTGGGAGGGAGAAAAGGCATTACGCATTTTTCGCAGATATTTAAGGGCATAAAGGCGCAGCACACGCCCCTTTTCCACTACATCTTGCTCGTATTTTTGCGCGCGGCTCTTATCGTTCGTGGAATGATAACAGCCGACCCAACGCCCCGAGCAGCGAACATAGATCTCGCCGCTGAAACTCTCCACGAAATAAGCGACCTGCGCCGCGGGAGAAAGAGCGGTCAAAGGCTGGTTCTGGAAGCCCTGATGATGCCAGCCCCAGTTGAACTGCATCACGCCGATATCCACGTTGCGCCCCAGATCGCCCGGTCCGAGCTTATTCAAAAAGCCGATCGCCGGCTCGCCCTCATAGAGGTTCGCGCCGCCGAACACGAGATTGTCGCGCACGAGATCGAAGCGGAAATTGGACTCCTGGAACGCGAGTTGCCAGATGATATCGGGGTTGGACGTGCGGCAGGCCGCAGACGCGAACTCATCCATAGCGACGAGCTCGGTTTTTTCCATGGCCTTGAAGCCGGCGGAACGGGCCATTTCCTTAAACGCCGTCTCGCAGCTCTGCCCCACGTGCAAAGCCACATACATTATGACGCCGAAACTCGTGGCTCCCACGGGCCTGCTCTCGCTGGAATGAATCGGTTTTGCGCGGGAAAACGGACTTTCCTCGCTGCCATGCCTTCATTATAGTAGGCCGGTCCCATAATTCAAAGGCCGCGATCCCCATGCTCGAAAAATTCTCGCAAGTCGACGTCACCGTCGGCGACCAATCCTTCAAGCTCTTCAGCTTCAAAGACGTTTATACCGAATTCGCCAACCATCTCGATCACGGCGACGGCTACGAAGAACCGCCCCTCTACGGGATCCTCTGGCCCTCGGCGGAAGGCCTGGCCCTGAGGCTCTGGCAGGACTTCCGCAGCCAACTCGCGGGCAAACGCGTCCTCGAGGTCGGCGCCGGCCTCGGCTTGCCGAGCCTCCTCGCGGCCAGGCTCGGCGCGGAGGTCACGGCGATGGACAATCACCAGAACTTCGCGGAAGTCTTCCTGCACAATATCGAGGCCAACGGCGTGCGCTGCGATAAAGCGGTCGGCAGCTTCGCGGACCAGCAGCTGAAGCTCGGCGGCTTCGATTTCATCGTCGGCTCGGACATCCTCTATGAGCCCGATAATTATCCCGGGCTCGAAAGATTCATCTTAAGGCACGCGAATCCCGGAGCCCGCGTCCTCGTCGCGGACCCGGGCCGGTATGCTGCGGATAATTTCGCCAAGGGCTGGAAGACGACGCATGCCTTCCAAAAGCTGCAGCAAGAGATCCCATCGGGGCAGGTGATCGATATCTATTCCTTCGTCATAGGGTAAGATACTCCTGCCGCTCCTTGCGGCCGAGCAACGCATAGATGTGGTCGGTCGGGATCACGACGGTGTCGGTCGCCAGCAGATCCCCTTCTTTATCGAAAAAATAAGTGCGGAACGCATCCGGTTCGCACTCGTACTTGGAGTGCAGCAGCCCGCCGGGATGGTCTTCGAACCGCACTGCGATATCGCTCGCTTCGAGCTGGTCCAGCGCCTCCTCGTAGACGAGCAGGGCTTCTTCGTAGGCGGGGTGGGACCGATCCGGCGCCAGCACGATCAGCACGTGTTTTTTGCCACGCAGGAGATCGGGATCATGGAACACATACATGCCTTCGGAAAACGAGCGCCAAAGGACTGAGTGAGTAAGAGCAGGCATAAGGGGCCTCCTTAGGTCATAGAGGGCGAAAGATACTCCCAGCAGTCTGATCAGCGTTCAGGTGTTCGCGCAATACGCAAGGCTGACCAGACACTAATTACGTCAATTAAGCACACAAACGCCACGGAAATGGCGTAAAAAATATCCCCATAAGCCTTACTGAATTGACAGTTCATAAAGGACAGGACATTTAGAGAGATCATTTTTGGTTCCTCCGCCCGGAGTCTTTGCAACTCGGGCCAAACAAGGGTTCAAGCATGTTGCTCGTCAAAACGAAGTTTCTGGGAATGGCGGTGATGCTCCTAGGCCTGACAGCCTGCGACTTTCATCACGACAAACTTAAGGCCGACGATGCCGGGGAAGAAGCCCCCATCACCAACGAGGACCTCAGTTACGCCAACGTCAACGCGAAGGTGCTTGGCCCCTATTGTTTGACTTGCCACACGGCTGCGCTCAACAAGGGCGGCGGATATAAGTTCGAGAGCTATCAGCAAGTGAAATCGAAGATCAGCCTCATCGAAGCCGACGCGATCACCGACCGGGTGATGCCGCCGGACGATGCCCCGGCCCTGCCCGCCGGCGCCTACGATCTGCTCAAGCAATGGATCGAGGCCGGAGCGCCCGAGACGGCGCCGGCCAGCAATTGAGCACCACCGAGATCTTCTTCATTAGCAGGGAACACCATGAAATCGTTCGTCCGTCTGATGCTCCTCTTAAGCCTGTTCGCAGCCACCTCGGCCTTCGCTTTTCCCGAGATGATCCGCAAGGGTTACGCGAACTGCAACACCTGTCACGTCAGTCCCTCGGGCGGCGGCGCCCTCACCGATTACGGTCGCCAGATATTCAAGGAAGTGCTCTCGACCTGGAGCGGCGAGCATGAGAACGAAGTGCTGCACGGCGCCGTGCAGCTTCCGGATTGGCTGGCGATAGGCGGCGACGTCCGCGGCCTGCAGACCTACCAGGACACCCCGGCTTATCGTGCGGGGAAATGGTTCTTGATGCAGGCGAACGTCGAGGCGGCCGTGGTCACGCAGCATATTACGGTCGACGCGACGATCGACCGCGATATCGGCAACCCGGATGACAAGGACGATGATAAGTTCACCAGCCTGAAGCATTACATCCTCGTGCCCGTGTCGGACGAGGTCTCGTTCCGGGTCGGTAAATTCCTCAAGAACTACGGCCTCGGCATCCCGGACCATACCTCGCAGATCAGGAGGGGCATCGGCTGGGACGAAGGCAGCGAGACCTATAACGCGGAAGCGAACATCATCACCGAACACTACTCGCTGGCCTTCACCTACGTCGACGGCCGCGACGACGATCACACGGTCGTGAGCGAGAAGGGCGTCGCCATCGCCGGCAGCTACTTCATCGAACCGAGCTACAAGCTGGGCTATAGCTTCTACAAGGGCCGCACGACCGACTATATCGATCGCACCGTAACGGGCCCGAACTGGTCGATCGGCGTGTCGAAGGCCTACTGGCTCGGCGAGA
>JASLCY010000448.1 GCA_030151925.1 Oligoflexus sp. | reverse complement strand
ATCTCCCGGGTTTTTTTATCCACTCTCCGCACGGCGATTTTCGAAATCTTATTCCTAAAGAATGAATATCATTGCTTTAAGCCTTTAAAAACGGCCTGGACCACCGCCTTTCCCTTTGAATTTTTTCTGAGAACTCACGAGATTAAAAGCGAGCATCCTCAGACATCACACGAAGGGGTGAAGCATGAAAGGCTTATGGGCCGTACGTTGCGCGTTAGCATCTTTATTTATCGCGGGACTCGTGAACACGGGTTGCAGCTCGCATCATCATCACGGATCCTCGTCTCCGGAACCGGCGAACGACGGGCAGAGCCTGACCGATCCGGGCACGACGACCTTCCTCGATTCAAGGCCCAGCAATCCGAGCTGCATCGCCTTCGCGAAACCGTCCGACGATTCTTCCGCCCAACTCGAGCAGCGCTTCAGCAAGATAGCTCTGCCGCAGCTGCTCGGCCTCTATCAGGCGCCCGGTTCGAAACGTTGGTATGCTCTGCAGAGGACGGGGCAGATCACGACCTTCTCCAGCGATGACGGCGGCGATCAGTCGATGTTCCTCGACCTCAGCGGAACGGTGAATTCCGGCCCTCAGGAGGGCGGCCTCCTCGGTATGGCCTGGCACCCGACGCACAAAGGCGAATTTTATCTTTCCTACACGATTCCCAGCTCCAACAGCGCAGCGAATCTCCGCTCGGTCATCGCGCGTTTTAAAACCGGCGACGGCCTGACCGCTCCGAACCAACCCGAAATCCTCCTGACGCTGGAGCAACCCTACGAGAACCACAACGGCGGTCACCTCGCCTTCGGTCCCGACGGTTATCTCTATGCTTCGTTCGGCGACGGCGGCTCAGGCGGCGACCCGCTGCACAACGCCCAGAACCTCAACGTCCTGTTCGGCAAGATCCTGCGCCTGGACGTGAACAATCCCGGCGCCTACCAGATTCCCAAGGACAACCCGTTCGCCGGCCGCAACGATGCGAAGGGCGAGATCTGGGCCTACGGCCTGCGGAACACCTGGCGTTTTGAATTCGACAAGGTCACCGGCGAGCTGTGGGCGGGCGACGTCGGCCAGGATAAGATCGAAGAGGTCGATAAGATCGAGAAAGGCGGCAACTACGGCTGGAGCATCCGCGAGGCCAATACCTGCTACAACGCCGATACCTGCCAGACGTCGGGCCTCATCGATCCCGTCGCGCAATACCCGCACGATCAGGGCAACTCCATCACCGGCGGTTACGTCTATCGCGGCCAGGCGATCGCTCCGCTGCAGGGCAGTTATATCTTCGGCGATTTCGGCTCCGGCAACGTCTGGAACCTCGTGCCCGACAATAACGGCAAGCTCGCGCCGCATAAACTCCTCACGACCGGCTTCCCTCTCGCTTCCTTCGCCCAGGATCAGGACGGCGAGCTCTACGCTATCGATTTCAACAGCGGCAAGATCTTCAAATTCGTTTCCAAAGCCGGTACGGCCAATCCGGTGAAGGCGCCGCAGAAACTTTCGCAGACCGGTTGTTTTAAATCAGGCGTGCCTAATGTCCCGGTCGACGGCATCATCCCTTACGAGGTGAATTCTCCGCTGTGGTCGGACGGCGCCACGAAACGCCGTTGGCTCGGCCTGCCGGACGGCAAAACCATCGATGTCGCGGATGACGGCCACTTCAACTTTCCGAACGGCACGGTGCTGGTCAAAGAATTCTCGCTCGCGAACAAACCGGTCGAGACCCGCCTCTTCGTGCATCATGACGATGGAAGCTGGGCCGGCTATAGTTACGCCTGGAATGCCGATGGCACCGACGCCGATCTCGTGACCAGCGGCGACGTTCGCAAATGGGGCGATCAAAGCTGGATTTACCCTTCGCAAGGACAGTGCCTCCAGTGCCACAACAATAACGCCGGCTCGACGCTCGGACTCGAGATCGCGCAGCTCAACAAGCAGGTCGGCCCAACCGATGGGCAACGGCCACAGCTCGATTACTTCGATAAGACTCTGCAACTTTTCTCGAAGTCCTTGCCGAGCGATAGAGCTCAGCTTCCCATCCCCAGCGCGACAGCGGACAGCGCAGCGGCTTCACGCTCGTATCTCGCGGCGAACTGCGCGTTCTGCCACCGCCCCGGCGGAACGGGAGGAGGCAACCTCGATCTTCGTTATACGACGTCTCTCGCTGACACCCATACCTGCAACCAGGCCGCTAACGAAGGTGATCTCGGTATCGCCGACGCCAAGGTCATAGCTCCCGGTGCACCGGAAAAGTCGGTGCTTCTCGCACGCCTCAGCACAAGGGGCACGAATCAGATGCCTCCTCTCGCATCAGGCGTTGTCGATCAGGATGCACAAAAATGGATAGAAGCCTGGATCAAAGGTTTGGCGAACTGCCCCTGAGATAAACACAGATCTTCAAAAAAAGGGAATAGGCCTCGGGGCTTATTCCCTTTTCCGCATTTATCCCGCGCCGGATCCCGAGGATTGCTTCGACTTGCGCCTCTAAGTCCTTAATCGCTATGAACAAAATTATTTGCCCCGAGCCCTTGAAAAGCGGAGTGGCGAAAGAGCATAATTCCGACGTCTAAAGCCCTACGTTTGAATTCGGAGTTCTTATGACGATTCGTAAAGTCTCGTTCTCTTCCGCCCTCGCACTGGCTCTGATCAGCGGCTTCGGTTTCGCTCAGGAAAATAAGGCTGCCGCGGAGAAGGCCCCTGCGCCCGGCTCGCGTAAGCATCCGACCTACCAGGATCTCACCAAACCCGAAGAGGGCACGCCGTGGGATCAGATCAAGCTGAAGGACTCCAAGAACGCGGCGGTGACCCTCGCCGATTATCGCGGCAAGCTCCTGCTCGTGAATTTCTTCTTCGCCTCCTGCCCCTCGGTTTGCCCGCCGCAGACGCAGGGCCTCGTGAACACCATCAAGGGCCTCGATGCGGAGACGCGCAAGAACGTGGAGTTCGTCTCGATCACGATCGACCCCGAGCATGACACGCCGCAAAAGCTCGAAGAATACAAAAAGACATTTAAGATCACCGAAGATGAGTGGGCGTTCGTCATAGCGCCCCGCGCGGACATGGAAAAGATCGCGAACCACTTCGGCAGCCTCGGCGAGAAGAGCAACCCTCTCGAGCATAAGGCCCGCATTTATCTCGTCGATCCGAAAGGCCAGTACCTCCTGAGTTACGCTTCGTCCCCCG
The DNA here is from genome assembly GCA_030151925.1 of Oligoflexus sp. Classification (GTDB taxonomy): domain Bacteria; phylum Bdellovibrionota_B; class Oligoflexia; order Oligoflexales; family Oligoflexaceae; genus Oligoflexus. Next base: position 7,052 of record JASLCY010000448.1, on the reverse strand, counting down.
TGGATTCGAAGCGCCTCGTGAAGGACCTGACCGAAGCCGTCAAGACCTTCGTGAAAAAACCCGCTCATTAATACCGTCAGTCGCTGGAGAAACGTATGAAGACCCTCAAACCCTTGACTCTCGCCCTCGCGGCGGCCCTCACCTCACCGGCGTTCGGCGCCGGCCTAGGCGTGGATGTGAACGACGTCGCCGTCCTCTTCCCGCTCGACGCGAAGAACACGCCGTCGCCGTATATCGCTCTCGAGGGTTTGACCGCCGACGCGCCTCTCCTCGGTTCGAATCATCTGCAGGAGATACTCGCAGGCGCCGCGCTGCACGGCATCGGCGTTCCGAGCGGGACGACGTCCTTCGCGACCACCGGCGACTGGAACGTCGTGGCCTTCCGCTACGATCCCTGCGCGGCTCCCGTGCACGGCCCTGAAGTCAAGGAATGCGTGCAGGAGCTCCGCCTGGTGGCGCAGCCGCACGATTCGTTCGGCCCTGCGGATACCTCGCTTCACCTCATCTATCAGCTGGGTGAAGGCGAACCCGCTCCCGGCGATGCGGTCCTCGCCGATCTCCTGGCCTTGAAAAAGAAAGCCGAGGCGCTGACCGGCCTCACCACCGACGGCAAGGTCCTCGGCGTCCATCCTTTGCTCACGGCGGGCGTGAAAAGCCAGAATGCCGAAGTCGCGAAAGCTTACGAGGATTTCGTCCGCAAATACGCGAAGCCCGAAGCGCTCAAGAAATTGACGATGATGGGCCTGGCTAACGGCAGCCAAACCCATTGGATCTTCTTCGGCGGCGATATCATCAACGGCACCTGGACCCCGACGCCTATCCCCAACCTATCCGACGACCCGAACGCTGCGGTTGAACTCGACCTCAACTCGGACAAGACCTTCACGCCGCAGCCGCTCGATATCCAGGTCGCGACCTTCGGTTTCTTCCACCGCGAGCTGCTCGAACCCGGCGATATCCAAAACATCAGGACGCAGATCCATCGCATCGAAAACCCGGCTTGGGGCAACCGCAACACGATCGATTGCCTGAGCTGCCACTCGGCGACGTCGCTGCACGTGAACCCCAACAGCTTCGTTCAGCTCTACGTCCCGGGTTTGACCGCGGAAGTGCCGAAGGGCATCACCGCCTATCCCGACATCGCGATGCTCAACCGCCATCGCCTCCACTGGAACATGCACTCGCTCGGTTACTTCGGAACGCTGCCGACCCTCAGCATGCGCACCGTCTTTGAATCAGGCGTGTCGGCCGACCAGGTGAACCAGATACTCAAGCTGCAAAACCCGGGGCCGGATTGCTCCGCGGTCCAACAGCAGGTGATGACCTGCTTCGTGAACACGTCATCGAACGTGTCGAGCACCCCGCCTACGCCTGAGACCTGCATGGCCAGCTGCGCGGCGGCGCCCACTGCGACTCAGGATGAGCCGGCCGCACCAGCGGAGACCGTTCCTCCAACCACCGCGACGCCGCCAAGCGACTCGTCTCAGACTACTGCGACGACACCTGCAGCCGAACCTGAGGCCCCCGTGACCCCAGCGGAGCCAGCGACTCCCGCCGAGCCCATCAAAAACGACACAGCTGATGCCGGACAGGTTCAGTCCCTTCCAGCCAAGATCTGCAATAAGATCTTGAAAGTGGCGCAGGGGCTGCTAAATTCCTCGCCTGTAACCAAATAACCAGGAGATCTTATGAAACGCATCGCTACCTCCCTCGCTCTCATAACGCTTCTTTGTGCTGGCGCAGCCCACGCTGGAACAGTTTCCGGCGGCACCACAGCTCCTAAAGCGCAACTGTTCGACACGACGCCGAGCAAACTCGTTCCAACCGCTCAAGTCGGCGATTCGGTCTTCAATTACACGGTAGACGAAATCAATTGCGAAGCGGACGACGAGGAGACGCCTTGCACCGCGACTGTCGACCACTGGCAGACGGTCTGCTTCAAGGGCGATATCGAAGGCGTGTGCCCGGCCTTCAAGAAACTCGTGAAGAAGTCGGATAAAATCCTGATCGACGACGGCGCGGAAGAGTATATCGAGCTCAAGAGCTGCAGCACGGAAAGCGGCATCCCGGTCCTGACTCTCGACCTCATCTCGGGCCACGGCGGTCCAAACGTCGAAGTCAAAGACAAGATGATCCCTATGTGCCCGATCTTCGTCCAGTGATCTTGCACGAACCGAAGCCCGAGCCCTCGCGAGAGGTCTCGGGTTTTTCTATTTAGAAGATCGCCGCCTGGAAGTGGGCCAGCAATTCCTGCCGGAAGAGGTTCGCCGCCGGACTGTCCTGTTCGTCGGCGAGTTCCTTGAACCAGATCGTGCTCTCCATCTGCCGTTTTTTGCCGCGAATGACGAACAGGCGCCCGTCCTCGACATAGGACCGCGCGATGGACGAGGCGACGATGCCGATGCCGACGCCTTCGAGGATGAGTTGCACGATCAGCTCCGAGTGCGAGGCGTGCATGACGGTCGGGAGATCACGGACGGTCTGCCCGAAGTGGTGCGTGATCCATTCGCCCACCAGCCGGCTCTTGCGATAATAATCGATGAAAGGCGCCTTCTTCAGCTCGGGCAGACTCAGGGCCCGGCGCGGCGGCGGCTGCGAGGAGACGAGCCAGAGTTCTTCGACTCCCAGCTTCTTTTGCAGGAGCGCAGGATCCTTGCGCGAGAAGAAGAGGTTGATCACGAAGTCGAGGCGTTTGGCTTTGAGCAGCCTATCCAATTCGGAAGGGGCCGCGAAGATCACGTCCACTTCGATATCAGGATGGTTTTCCCTTACGGTCGAGAGGAACTGGGCCGCGAGGCGATTCGAGAAGCCGTAGAAGATGCCGAGGCGGATACGCCCGCGGACTCGTTTTTCACCGCCTTGCAGGAGATTGAGGGCGTCGCGGAGGCCCTCCTGGTAGCGAGTCAGATGGGTAAGAAGCGTTCGGCCGTCGCGGGTGAGCAAAAGCTGCTTTCCTACGCGGTCAAAGAGAAGGACGTCGAGCGATGTTTCGAGGCTCCTGAGACTTTGGCTCACCGCCGATGGCGTCAGGTTGAGTTTTTGCGCGGCTTTTGTAACGCCCCCGGAGCGGGCGATCTCCATGAAGTGCCCGAGTTTATTAAGATCTATATCGTTAAGTTTCACTACATATCTTCTTCAGTACATTTAATTTTACGAACTAATGGGACCGTACTACGCTCGGCGGCATATCGCAATCAAACCTTAGAGGACTATGCATATGACGCTTTCCAGCAACCTCGGCTTTCCCCGCATGGGCGCAGAGCGCGAACTCAAAAAATCGCTCGAATCCTTCTGGGCCGGCAAATCCAGCGCCGAGGAACTTCAAAATACCGCTACGGCCTTGCGCGCCAAGGCCTGGAAAAAGCAAAAGGACGCGGGCCTGGATCACATCCCGAGCAACGACTTCGCCCTTTACGACCACATCCTCGATGCCGCGGAGCTGATCGGCGCCGTTCCCAGCCGCTATCAAAACGTGAAAGAAAGTTCGCTCGCGCGTACCTTCGCGATGGCGCGCGGCCACCAGAAATCGGGCCTCGACCTGAGCGCTCTCGAAATGACGAAATGGTTCGACACGAACTACCACTATCTCGTTCCCGAAATCGAAGCGGATACGACCTTCAGCCTGCAAACGACCAAACCCTTCGATCACTACGAAGAAGCGTCGAAGCTCGGCGTTAAAACCCGCCCCGTCCTGATCGGGCCGGTGAGTTTCCTGCTGCTCGCGAAAAAGGACGGCGCGGAACTCACGACTCTTCTCGGCAAGATCCTTCCCGTCTACGAACAGGCGTTGAGCAAACTCTCGACGGCGGAATGGGTGCAGATCGATGAACCGTGCCTGGTGCTCGACCTCAGCAAGGAAGCCAAGGCCGCCTATAAAACGGCTTACGAACGCCTGGCGAAAGTCACCGGCCCCAAACTCCTCCTCACGACTTATTTCGGTGAGCTTGGCGAAAACCTCGATCTCGCCGTTTCGCTCCCGACCGCGGGTCTGCACGTCGACCTCGTGCGCGGCAGGAACCAGTGGCAGGCTGTCGCTCAAAAACTGCCTCGCGACAAATACCTCTCGGCCGGAGTCATCGATGGCCGCAACATCTGGCGGGCGGATCTCGATGCGAGCCTGAAGCTGCTCCAGGACATCGCGGAAATCCGCGGTACGGATAAGTTGATCGTGGCGCCTTCCTGCTCGCTGCTCCACACTCCGGTCGATCTCTCGTATGAAAAGAAACTCGATGCGGAAATCAAGAGCTGGCTCGCTTTCGCTCATGACAAGCTCGAAGAGGTCGCGACCCTTGCCAAGGCTCTCGACGCGGGCCATACCAACTTCCCGCTCTTCACCCAGAGCCGGGCGGCGCTCGCCTCGCGCGCGAAATCGCCCCGCGTCCACAACCCGTCCGTAACGCAGCGCGTGAAATCCCTGGCTCCGACCATAAGCAAACGCAAGAGCCCTTATGCGGCTCGCCATCAGGCCCAAAAATCGCTCAACCTGCCGAGCTTCCCGACCACGACCATCGGCTCCTTCCCGCAAACGCAGGAAGTCCGTTCGATGCGCGCTTCGTTCAAGAGCGGCAAGATCGATGAATCGGCTTACAAGGATTTCCTGGCGACCGAGATCAAGAAGACCGTTCAATGGCAGGAGAAGATCGGCCTCGACGTCCTCGTCCACGGTGAATTCGAACGCAATGATATGGTGGAATACTTCGGCGAGAAGCTCAAAGGTTTCGCTTTCACCGAAAACGGCTGGGTGCAGAGCTACGGTTCCCGCTGCGTGAAGCCGCCCGTCATCTACGGCGACGTCTCGCGTCCGAACCCGATGACGGTTCAATGGTCGAAATACGCCCAATCCCTCACGAAGCTGCCGATGAAAGGCATGCTCACCGGACCCGTGACCATCCTTCAATGGTCCTTCGTCCGCACCGATATTCCGCGTGAGACCACCTGCCGTCAGATCGCGCTCGCCATCCGCGATGAAGTCAGCGATCTCGAAGCCGCCGGCCTGCGCATCATCCAGATCGACGAGCCGGCGATCCGCGAAGGCCTTCCGCTTCGCCGCTCGGAGTGGAAATCCTACCTCGATTGGGCCGTCGCCTGTTTCGGCATCTCCGCCGGCGTCGCCGCGGACAGCACGCAGATCCACACGCACATGTGCTACTCGGATTTCAACGACATCATCGAAGCCGTCGGCGACATGGATGCCGACGCGGTCTCCATCGAGACCTCGCGTTCGCAGATGGAGCTGCTCGAAGCCTTCGCGGATTACCACTATCCCAACGAAGTCGGTCCCGGCGTCTACGATATCCACTCGCCACGCGTTCCTTCGGAAGGGGAGATGCTGAATCTGATGCGCGCGGCGGCGAAGGTGCTGAAACCTGAGCAGCTGTGGGTGAATCCGGACTGCGGCCTGAAGACGAGGGGCTGGGCGGAGGTCGAACCGGCCCTCACCGCGATGGTGAAGGCTGCGAAGACTCTGAGGAAGGAATACTCAGCGCAGGCGTGATCACCTCGAGATAGCCAACCTATTGTAGATTCGGCGAACGGCCTCGGGCATGGTGGAAACCAGGGCCCGGGCCTTTTCGCCCCGCAGTCCCTCACTCTCCATATAGTGCTCAAGGCACTGCACGCGGTTGACGGTGATCGTCGCCTCATCGTGCGCGCAATCCAGATAGAACTTCTGGAATTCGGCTTTCAGCTCCGGATGCTTCAATTCCTGCTCATAGACTTCGCCGATCCGGGCTCCGCCCTCCAGGATCGCGGCGGGCGTCGCATGCGGATCCGCAGCGGCCTGCTCGGTGGCTTCGGCCTGTTTTCTGGTGTCCGCCGCTGCGACCTCCAGGGCGCGTTTCACGTCGTCGGGCAGATGGGGATTCGGCGCCGCAAGAGCTTTGAGGGCAGGCTTGGGCGCGGCCGGCGGGCTCTCCTTCACGACTTTGATCGGCGCGTTCTGCCCGGCGGCGAGGATCTTGCTCAAATGCCACGATTGCAGAGAAGCGATGAGCAGGCATAAAACCACGACGCTGCAGAAAGCGAGAAAAAGTTTACGCACAGGGCTTATCCTCCATTATCGGAGTCGGGAACCAACACGAAATCCTTGATGTCGGTCGCGTTGATCGCAGGTTCGGGCGTCTGGTCGCCGTAATTCTCCGGTTTATCCTCGACCAGGACGCGGGACAGGGTATCGAGGCGGATCGCTTCGAGAGTGGCCTTGTCGCGCGCCGAGCAATCGGCATCGCAGAGGTGCTGCATGCTCGCGAGGACCTGGCCGCCTACGTTGTAAGCGCCGTTCCAATAGCTATCGCAGGCCGGGATGCCGCGGATTTCCGCAGGGAAACTCGCATCGTTCGGACAGTTCACATGCGCGAAGGAAAGGGTTCCGGCAGCCGAGTTGCCATCGCCGTGGCGCGCTTCGTGGAGGATGACGTTGAGGCGAAAGATCGATTTGGCGAGGACGTGGCCGGGATCGGTGTTGGTGACGTCATCCGTTCCGAAGAGGCCGGGGCCGATCTTCATCACTCCGGTGCGCGGCGAGAGCAGGGGAACGTAGTTTTCGTTGAATTTAAAGACCGAGCCCGTGACGCCGAACGTCAACTCCTGGAGATAGATGCTCCAGAGGCTGCCGCCGATATTGGAGGCCGCGAGGGTGGAGCTGCTTCCGCCGCCGGGTATGGAGAATTCGTAGACGCGTTTTTCGTTCGGCACGATAAGGCCGAAATCGAAGTCGCTCTCATCGGGATAGAAATAGGTGAGGCGGTCGATCGCCCATTGCGCCATCACCGAAGGATTGATGTCCGGCACGTCGATGAGTTTGGCGAGTTTTTGCATATCGGCGTTCTGAGCCGCTTCGTTCCAATTCGCCAGGCGACGGAAGTCATTCAGTATGAACTGCTTATGGGCGTTCGTCAGGCCGTTGTCGAACCGGAAGTGATTCAGAAGGTTTTGGGTGAGCTCATTATCGCCCGCGGCCGCATTCGAACCCGATATGCCCGTGGCGTTATCGGACCCGGTTCCGGAACTTACGCCCGCGGTCGTCCCGTCCGCGCCGGCGGTCGCCGGCGCGG
>JASLCY010000149.1 GCA_030151925.1 Oligoflexus sp. | reverse complement strand
GCGAAGTTAGAAAGCTTCGCGGCTTTATAGCTCGTGCCGTCGACGATACAGCTACTTGCGCCATCAGCAGCGCAGTTCGAATGGGATTCAAGTGTTGCGGAGCCGGCGACACCAGCGACGGTGACACCGGTTTTGACGTCTGTAGCGGCGAAGTTGGAAAGTTTCGCGGCTTTGTAGCTCGTGCCATCGACGACGCAGCTTCCCGCACCATCCGTTGCACAGTTCGAATGAGTTTCAAGCGTTGCGGACCCAGCGATTCCGGCAATCGTTACGCCTGTCTTCACATCCGTATTCGAGAAGTTGGACAGCAAGGCTGCGGCATATGTCGGTCCGAGGACAACGCAACCCACAGCGCCATCCGTCGCACAGTTCGAGTGGGATTCGAGTGTTGCAGATCCGGCGACGCCGGCGATAGTCACGCCTGATTTAATATTTCCCGCACTCAGGTTCGTAAGGTCGCCTGATTTATAAGTGGCTGTGGTGATACAGCCCGTCTGGGCGTTGCCGCTGCAGTTCGAGTGGGATTCAAGTGTCGCGGAGCCGGCGACGCCAGCGACGGTCACACCGGTTTTGACGTCGGTGGCCGCAAAGTTGGAAAGTTTCGCGGCTTTGTAACTCGTGCCGTCGACGATACAGCTGCTGGCACCATCACTTGCGCAGTTCGAATGAGATTCGAGGGTGGCCGAACCAGCGACGCCGGCGATGGTCACACCGGTTTTGACGTCGGTGGCCGCGAAGTTGGAAAGTTTCGCGGCTTTATAGCTCGTGCCGTCGACGATACAGTTTGTTCCGCCGTCGGTAGCGCAGGCTGTACCATAGGTTCCGGTCGTACCGGCGATCGCTACACCGGATTTGATATTTCCTGCGCTCAAGTTGGTGAGATCACCTGATTGGTAGGTAGCCGTGGTGATACAGCCTGTCTGCGCATTACCGGAGCAATTCGAATGGGATTCCAGCGAAGCCGACCCAGCGACGCCGGCGATGGTCACACCGGTTTTGACATCGGTGGCCGCAAAGTTGGAAAGTTTTGCTGCTTTGTAGCTCGTGCCGTCGACGACGCAGCTTCCTGCACCATCGGTTGCGCAGTTCGTATGAGATTCCAGCGAAGCTGATCCAGCAATGCCGGCGATAGTTACGCCTGCTTTCACATCCGTATTCGAGAAGTTGGACAGCAAGGCTGCGGCATATGTCGGTCCAAGGACCACGCAACCCACGGCGCCGTCGCTTGCGCAGTTTGAATGCGTTTCAAGTGTCGCAGAACCCGCGACGCCAGCGATGGTTACGCCGGATTTAATGTTCCCTGCGCTCAGGTTGGTGAGGTCGCCCGATTGATAAGTAGCTGTGGTGATACAGCCTGTCTGCGAGTTGCCGGAACAATTCGAATGGGATTCCAGCGCTGCAGATCCGGCGACGCCCGCAATGGTTACGCCTGTTTTGATGTCGGTAGCACCGAAGTTGGAAAGCTTCGCGGCTTTATAGGTTGTGCCATCGACAACGCAGCTTCCTGCGCCATCAGTTGCGCAGTTCGAGTGAGATTCCAGCGCTGCAGAACCAGCGACGCCGGCCACGGTTACGCCCGATTTAACATCTGTCGCCGCGAAGTTAGAGAGTAAGGCCGCAGCGTATGTCGGCCCGAGGACCACGCAACCCACGGCGCCGTCGCTTGCACAGTTCGAATGCGTTTCTAGTGCAGCAGAACCCGCGACGCCGGCAATCGTTACGCCCGATTTAACATCTGTCGCCGCGAAGTTAGCAAGCTTCGCAGCTTTATAGTTCGTGCCATCGACCAGGCAGTTCGTTCCGCCATCAGCCGAGCAGGCCGTACCATAGGTCCCTGTGGTGCCGGCAATCGCCACACCCGACTTGATATTTCCCGCGCTCAGGTTCGTAAGATCGCCCGATTGATAGGTGGCTGTAGTGATACAGCCCGTCTGAGCGTTGCCTGTGCAGTTCGAATGGGTTTCGACCACTGCGGAACCCGCAACTCCAGCCACTCTTTGCCCTGCAACGACTTTGCTGCCGAGGCCGGTCGTCACCGCGGCCGCCATGGTCGGCCCAAGCACAACGCAACCGGCGCCGCCTTCCGTGCAATCAAGCAGAGTGCCGTTGACGCCGACGATGCTCGTGCCGCTGCGGATGCGGCTCGCATCGATACCGGATTTTAGGATGGCTGGAAGGGTAGGAGTCGCCACGCAATTCGTTTGGCCGTCCATCGTGCAATTCGCCGGGCCGGCCGCCGCGGTTCCCGAGATGCCGGCAAGAGTCTGTCCGGCTATGATCTTGGCGTCGGCGCCCGCTGCGTCCAGGGCGGGAAAGTTCGCGGTCGCAAGACAGGCGATCTCGCCATCGGAGGAACAGTCGGAGAAACTTCCCGTGGCTGTGCCCGCGATGCCACCGACACTCGAACCGAAGGTAATCTTACCGGCGGCCGTCGCAGCCTCGAGAGCCGGAAAATTCGCGCTGGAAAAGCAATTCGTCTGCCCGTCCTGATCGCAGGCGGGGACGAGGCCTTTGACACCGGCAATCTCCACATCGCTGCCGATTTTTTGCAAGGCGTTCTTCAATTTGCCTTCTTTGTCGACCGCGGGATATTCCGCAGTCGCGGTGCAGTCGACGGCGCCATCCGCCTTGCAAGGCTCCGGCTGGGCCGCGGCGCAGTTCCGCGTGCCCTGGCGCAGAAGTCCATTGCCATCCTTATAAAGGACGTCCTGACAAATCTGATCCGAATCGAGATTCGCGCTGACCGTGCCGAGGTTGTTCTTGCCGTTGACGACCGAAAAACTGGCGAGCAGAAGACCGTTCTTATAGAAATCGATTTTTACCGTGGTTTTTCCGGTGACCGAAGGCATGGTGAGAGAAGCTGTCGTCGTATCGTCGAGGGTGAGATCACTCGATTGCCCATCGACCTGAACCTGGATGCCCTTGGTGAGACCATGGCCTTTGATCGTAAGGCTATCACCCGCGTCGAGCGCAAGGGGCTCCACGGATTCGATGACGACTTTGTTGCCTGGAGTGGACTGCAGGACAGAAAGGTCGCTACACCCCTCCACGAGGGTGAATGAGATCCCTATTATTATGGTTTTCAGCCAGTACATCTCAAAACACCATTGAAGTATGTCATCTTTGCTACACTTCGGAGTACGTGGCTGCCTACTTTATGTATTTAAAATAAAGCTCATCGAGAGGGGGTGGTGTGGTCTAAAAGGAATAATAATTCTAGTGTGTTAAATATAGATAAAAAGTACATTTATCTAATAAGTAGTCAAGGGCATTCATGGTGACTATATAGTCATAATTCAGTTTATGATGATTTGGTGGGCCCCCATCCCTTCACCCATGGATCCATGAAGGGGTCCCCTCTTATATTCGGATAAATTATTCAGCCGCCGCATCACCCTTTGCGCAAGTCAGCGGGAAGCGATCAGCCGTGGGATCGGCAAAGACGAGCTCCGCAGGGAATGTGTCCGCATCATCCATCGCGAGGTGAAGTTTACCGTAAGCGGCTCCGGTGATCGTGGTGAAGTCGCAATCGATTTCGTTGCCGCTGGTTGCGCAGCGCTTGGCCGTGCCGACGGCGAATTCGAGCGCGGGCGTGCGAACGATAGCCGAGGTTTCGCCTGCCGGCGTTTTCGAGAAGACGACCTGAAGACCGGCGCCTTCGCAGGTGAGCCCACGGATCTCGCTGCCGCCGTAAATCGTGGTGACGCCATCCTTCACCGCGATTTCCAGGTCGTATTGCGTCGCTGAAGGCAGGGCGTGCGGGTTGATGCTCAGACCGGCGCTCGCCGAGATTTTCGCTTTGATCGTCTGCCCGTCGTCGGTTCTCAAAACGTAGAGGCCCGCTTTCGCATCGTAGCTCTGGATAGTCGCCGTGATGCGGCTCAATTCTTTCACGGCCACGAAGTGAACGAGAGTCACGGGATAGTCGTCATCGTTTTCCGGATCGTGGAACGTGCTTTCGCCGAGCACCTGCATGTCCACCGCATAGTGGTGGTTCAGGACCAGATCGGAAGTATCGGCGTCTTTATCCTCATAAGCTTTAAGAGCCGCGACGTCCCACATGCGGGCCGTCTCGTCGTTCGAGTTTCTCCAAGCGAGGACGGCCGAAACCGTTTTTTTGGAAGCCGGCTTGGTCGCCGCGAAAGCAGGAGAGAGGAGAGCGTTCAGGACGAGGATAAGGCTGAGCGAGCGTTTCATGCGTGGACTCCTGATTGTGTTTGGCGTCTCGGCTCGAGACAAGGCGGTTATAGGGCCTTGCGTAGTCTAAGTCAACGTGACTGCAAGGAAAAACGGTCACCGCCTTGGTGTCCACACGAATCAGGATTTGATTTCCCGCACTTACCCCGCAACTAGGGCGTTGCATTCGTAATATAGGCCTTGATGATCTCGGTTCCCAACGGATCCTGAACGACAGAAACCTGCGGCATGCGGTTCGAGGTTGCCGAGAATCGCTGCCAGATCTTCGAACCATCGAGATCGCCCTGCACCAGATACGATTTCCGCGCGAGCCACGCGAGATCGATATTCGCGCTGTTCAGGAGGAGATAGGAGTTAGGCCCGCCGGGCCTATGGCAGGTGCCGCAGTTGAGGTCGAGATAAGCGAGCAGCCGCGTCTTCGCATCGAGCGTGGCATCGGCCGGATTCACCCGCGCGGGCAGGTCCTCGAGTTTCTTTGAGAGCGCGTCGCTCATCACGCCCTTCGTCACGAGATTCGGCAGCGCGGTCTTGAGCTGATCCGGCTGGAAACCGATGACTTCGCTCGGGCTCGCGGCATGGCACTTCACGCAGTCCTCGCTGGAGGAGGGAATCCTGTAACCGCCGGGCCAATCGCTATTCGCGGCGATGCTCACCGCGTCCTTGATAAGGCTCGCGGAACCGTCTTCGGCCCATTGATAGGTCGCGAAACTCCAGGCTTTGTCATCCCCGAGACGCATCACGCGGGTCTCGACCGGATGGGAGCCGTCGGCCGCCGCCGCGAAATGCTTCACGAGATAAGTCCCGACCGGAAACGTCAGCTTCTGGCCGGCCTCATCGTAATCGACCTGCTTGCCGTCAGGCAGCACGATGTAACGGAACTTATGCGCGCCGTCCGACCAAAGCGGAGCCTCGACATCGTAGGCGACCGCGTTGGCTTTCGGCGTAAAGACCTTGGCGTCTTGATAGAAGGGAAGGTCGCGAAGGGAGAGGGGGAAGGCCGAATCCGAGGCCGTGCTCGTCTTCGCCGAAGCAGTGTCAGCCGACGCGGCCTGAGTCGCCACGGAGGAGGAAGCGGCATCAGCCGTCGCCTTTTCCTCCGTAGCCGGCGTCGCGTCGCCGCTCGCGCCGGCTACGGCAGCCGTCGAAGTCAGGTTCGCCTTATTGCGGTTGACGATGAGATTGCATCCCGCGTCAAACACCAGATTGAGCGCTATCAGAACGATGAGCAGACGGCCTCGTTTCATGCCTATTCCCCTTCTCAGACTCTCAGTTCCCAGTCGTGGTGGTGGTCGTCGTCGAGGACGAGTTGTTATTCTTGTCACCGCCGGAAGGAGGAAGCTGCGCGAGGTCGTTTTCGAATTCGAGTTTGGTCAAGGTCTCGAGATCCGCGGATTGCAAGGTTCGGAGATAAGCGACGACGCCCAGCTCCTCGTCAGCGTCGGCAAAGGTCCAGGCATGCGTGATGCTCGCGACCCGCGTACCGACCTTGCCTGTCGTGATCCACTTCTCGGCCGACACATCCGGGAGGCTCATGATATCGCCGAGCTCGTGAGGAGGAGCGCCGTTCGCGCCCGTCTCATGGCAGGAGGCGCAGGCGACCTTGGTGCCTTCGCCCGCCGTCGTATAACGAGCCTTGCCTTTGGCGACGGTCGCCGTCGGGTAATTCGTCACGACGAGCACAACCGATTGCCCCTGCGACCAGACCGAGCCGCCGCCCGGGCCTTGCCCGGAAGCTTTGGTGATGAGCTTCGTGCTGCCCGCTTTAAGGGGCGTGAGCTTCTGCACGTTATGCTTCTGCGCGAGCATCTGCCTGAGGCGCGTCTCGTCGAGATCGGGCTGGTCCTTCAACTTCTCGGCGACGAGCTCGTCGATCGTCGTCTGCGAGAGAGTCACGGACTCCGTCTCGATCTTGGCGACCGAGGTGTCCTCCACCGTCATAGGCCGATAGCTGGGAAGGTAGACCGAGAACTTGTCGGTACCGTTATAGCCGAGATAGTAGCCGGCAAGCCAGCTATCGGGGTCTACGGAAGACGAGGAATCCGAGGAGGAACTCGAGGTCGACGCGGAGG
>JASLCY010000358.1 GCA_030151925.1 Oligoflexus sp. | reverse complement strand
GGTAGACCGAAATCCCTACCGAAGCCGCGATGTAGAGGCCTATCTCCAGGTAAATGGTCAGAGGGTTGGAATCGAAAGGCTGTTTGAGCAAGGTGTAAGACACCCAAAGGAAAAGGACTGAGGTCTCGCATTTCACGAAGATCGCGATCCGCCGGGCGGTCACGAACAAGAGCTCTGGATTGGTCAAGGAGTTCAGACCAGGGCAGTTCACGATACGCGGGTCCTTGACCGCCAGGCTCAATAGACCGAACACGAAGGCGCCGATGACCGGCAAAAAGAAAGCCATCCCACGCGAGCCGTAGGCATCGATATGGCCATCGATGGAGACATGCGTTGGAATGCGATCGGGCAGGAACCGATAGATCCCGATCACGTATGACCACTGGGCGATCAGCAAAACGAGCGACAGGCGCTCGAGGTTCTTCTCGAAGCGCAGGAGAGGGATCTCAAACTTGGGTATATCGAAATTCAAAGCGCCCCCTCCCCTTCATTACGCTTAGATTATCGTTTTAAGCGCCTTCACGAAAGCCTGATTCTCGTCGGGCGCTCCGACCGTCACCCGCAGGCAACCTTCGAGGCCGGGGCCGGCCGAGATGTTCCGCACCTGGATGCCCTGATCCATCAGAGACTTGTAGGCCGCCTGGCAAACCGCGTTATCCTTCCAGCGAAGCAAGAGGAAGTTCGCCTTGGAGTTGAAGATCTGCACGCCCTTCTCCTTCGCGAAGCCGAGCTCTTTATACATCTTATCGCGTTCCGTGCGCGCGTTCGCGACGTTCTTCTCCATGAACGCCTTCATCTCGGGATCATGCAGTATCGTGTCGGCGGCGATCATCGCGAAGTGATTCAGGAGGAAGGGCACGCGCAGCTTGCCGACCTGCGCGATGAGCTCGGGCGAGCCGAGCGCATAACCGAGGCGGACGCCCGCCGCGCCCATGGTCTTCGAGAGCGTACGGAGGAGGATGAGGTTGCCGAACTCGGGCAGGAGGTCCGTGTAGGGATCGTCGTCGAATTCATAATAGGCCTCGTCGGCGAGGAAGAGGACCTTCGGATGCTTTTGCAGCAGCGCCCGCAGGGTCGCCTTGGACAGCGAGGTCCCGGTCGGGTTGTTCGGGCTCGCGAAGATCAGGAGCGAACCGTCCGGAAGATCCGGCAGGCGCTTCACGTCGTAGTTGAAATCCTCATCGAGGTTCCAGGTCTCGTACTTCAGGCCCAGGTATTGCGCGTGCGATTCGAACAGCGGGAAGCACGGGCGCGTGATCACGAGTTTGCCGGGCAGGCGCGTGGCCAGGGCTTCGAGCAGGATCGTGATGAGGTGGTTCGAGCCCACGCTGGTCAGGATGCAGTCCGGCCTGATGCCGATATAATCCGCGAGGCCCTTGGTGATATCGAGGGCCATCGCATCCGGATAACGGTTCCATTCCGCCTTGATGAGGCGCTGGGCGATGCGTTCCTTGATCGCCTGCGGCCAATCCCAGGGGCTTTCGTTCTGGTCGAGCTTGATCTTGATCCGGGCCGGGGCATCGAGTTTATAAGGGCGCGCGGCGACGAGCGAAGGCGCAAGGTACTGACTCAGCCAAGTCCAATCCGGGGACTTCGCTGCTGGGAAGGTCTGAGCGTCCATACTGATCCTTATTCACGAAAGAGGCCGCGCCTGTGCAACAAATCGTAAGTCGCGATAGAGACGGCATTGGCTAAATTGAGGCTGCGTACGTTCGGGTGGAACATAGGCATGCGGTACAGGGAAGAACGATAGCGCTGATGGATCTCATCCGGCAAGCCCGAGGTTTCGCGGCCGAAGACCAGCAGCTCGGTGTCGACGGGAATGTCGGTGTAGAGCTTCTCGCCGAACTTCGAGAAAAAGGCGACTTTGCCCTCGAAACGCTCCAGCAGGGGATCGATATGGTCGTGGATCTCGAGGTCCAGGAAAGGCCAGTAATCGAGGCCCGGGCGGCGCAGGTTCTTATCGGTCATCCCGAAGCCGAAAGGCTTCACGAGATGGAGGCGGCAGCCCGTAGCGGCGACGACGCGGCCTATGTTACCTGTGTTTTGCGGGATCTCGGGCTGAAAGAGGCAGATATGAAAATGTCCGGGGAGCATGGATCAAGATCCTGATAGGATTTTCTTCGCCGCCTCGTGTTTCGCGGCTGCAGCGAGGAAGCGGCGATACTGGATGCGGAGGCGAAGCATGGAGACCGTATTCACTATGATATGGCAAAGGACGACGGGAATCAGGCTCTGGGTGGCATCGAAGATCCAGCCGAACATCAGGCCCGAGAGGATAGCCCAGAGCGTCCAAATTGACACGAGACCTTGGGGGCCGAGGTGCAGGAGGCCAAATAAAAGAGCCGTACCGATTAGACCTAACTCAGGTTGAATAGCGCCGCGAAACAGGAGTTCTTCACCCAAAGCCGAGAGGGTCGCCAAATACAGCGCACTCGGTATGGATGCCGCACCGACCATCTGCATAAGAATATGGCGGAAGGCCTTAAACGAAGGAAACTGCTCTTCGAAGATGTAGTTGAAAATGAGGAGAACTGCCGCGCCCATCAGACCGATAGAGAGCAAACGTCCGGCCAGGTGCCAGTCGGAAGGCAGCGTAAAAGCACTGATGAGAATCTTGTGTTGGAAATGAGCGACAAGGCCACCGACTCCACCCATCACGAGGTAGAAGAGAGTCGAAGATCGTAGAAACGAACTTACTCGGCTCAAACCAATATCATCTTTGTCAGCGCCATTCTGGTTTCTCATCGTACGCCTAACTTAAGTCCACTTCACTTGACCGACGGTTAAGGTGTTAAAGCACGGTCCCATGCATTTTTCCAACGAAAAAGATGAAGCCATTGGGTAAGCTTCGGCGTTATCCCGCAAGGAGGATTCTCGTTGAAATACTATTCCATGACGATTCTTTCGATACTCGTTTCGAGTACGGTTTTCGCAGCGAATTTCGATAAACGCGAAACGGTCATCGAGCTGGTTCAAAAATTAGAGGCGACTGACCCAAATATTAAGTCTCACCAAGATGACTGGCTGAAAGTTAGGCAGCACTTGGAACAAGCCGCGCAGCAGAGCGAATCGGAAGCCGGCTTGAAACTGAGCGTCCAACATATTTTGGATCAATGGGGCGGATTGCGTTTCCGCGTCGTGGACAGAACGGACGCTCAGTATTGGGCTCTGACCGGCGAGGAACTCGCGTTACCCGACGCCTGGTTCGCCGCGCGCGGTTCCAAATGGGTCGTACAGTATACGGAGAACCCCAAGCTCAGGCGCGGCGATGCAGTCGCGGCGAGTAATTTCGCTCCTTATGCGAAAGCCGCGCAATCCGAGGCCTCCTGGAACCTGAGCGTCCAATCGCGACTCATGGCCGATCCTCATGCGGTCGCCCTTCCTCTGAAAAGGGAACCTCTGAGCCAGTGGGCCCTCGACCTCACCCAATCGGCCTCGGCCAAAGTCGTTATCGACGGCAAGAGAGTCTGCCTCGAGAAGGTCTGGCTCTGGCTGACGCCGCAGGTCGCGGAGAATATCGCATCCAAGATCAAGTCGGCAAAGGACGGTTGTCAGGCCTTGTTGATCGATGTACGGGACGGTTTCGGAGAAGGGCTCGCGTCCTGGCCGAAAGCAGGTAAAGATATCCCTATCGCGGTCCTCGCGAACCATAACACCCGCGAAGGGGCCGTGACGCTGGTCAGGAGCCTGAAGGTCGGCTCCAAAGCGAAGGTGTTCGGCGAGGATACCGACAGCGATCGCCCGCTGCAGAGCAAAGACAAGCTCAGCAAAGCGGAGTGGCAGCTGCTCGTTACGGGCGACAACGGCCAGGTGCGGGCGGACGTCCCTCTCCGCGACAGCTACGTAAACGCGGAAGGCGTCGACGACATACGCGAAGCCGCCCTGGATTGGATTAAAAAAGAGCTCAAATGAAAATTTCACTCGCCAAGCGATGCCTTCTCTTCACCCTGGCCGCTCTGCTCGCGGGGCCATCCCTCGCGGCCGAAAGCCAAACCGCACAAGAGAACTGGCAGAATGATCCTCTCTATCGTCAGGGCGAGCAGTACGAGCAGACCGGCTCCTCGATCGCCATCGCCGGCGCCGCGCTCGGCAGCGCGAGCCTGCTCTTCAACAACGCCACGGACTGCGACAAACGCAAGGATGCGAATTGCGAGACCAAGAAGAACCACCGAGGCCGTACGGGACTCATACTGGGCATAGTCACGATCGGAGTGGGTTTGATCATCGCGAATATCGGCGGCGAGCAGAAAGAGGACATAGAGAAGGAACACGGCCGCGCGGAGGCCGCTAAGCCGGGTCTTGATCTGGGCTTCGATCTCACGCCCGAACGCGAGGCCAGCCTCAGCCTCGCCCTGAGCTTCTGATCACTTGCCTATATTCGCCTCGAGGAACCGCTCGAGGCGGTAATAGAATTCGAATCGATTCGGATCCTGCTGGAAGCCGTGGCCTTCGGAACCCTTATAGAGGGTTTCGACCGGTTTCCCCGCCTTGCGTAAGGCTTCCTCCATCTTCTCCGCGTTCGCGAAGGGCACCCGGACGTCGTCCTTGCCCGCAGCGAGGAAGATCGGCACCTTGATCTTCTCCACGTTGTAGACGGGCGACCTCGCTTTCAGGTCCTTCTCGTCGACGCCCAGGGCCTTATCGAGATAATCATGGCCCGCGTCGAAGTTCGAGGTATCGGACGACGATCTCTGTATCGTCAGGTCGGTGACGCCCACGTAGCTCACCGCGCAGCGATAGAGGTCGGGCTCCCGCACGACGCCCATAAGCGCCGCGTAACCGCCGTAACTCGCGCCGTAGATGCAGATCCGCTTGGGATCCGCGTATCCTTCCTTGATCAACCACTTGGTCCCGTCGGTGAGGTCGTCCTGCATCGAGCGGCCCCACTGCCGGTAGCCGGCGCGCTGGAATTCGTAACCGTAACCGCCCGAGCCGCGGTAATTGATCTGGAACACGGCATAACCGCGACTGGCGAGGAACTGCACTTCGCTATCATAACCCCAGTAATCACGCACGCCATGAGGCCCGCCGTGCGGCAGGATCACGGTCGGCATCATCTTGCCTTTCGTGCTCTTCGGGATGGTCAGGTAACCCGATATCTCGAGACCGTCTCGCGCCTTGTAGGTTACGGGTTTCATCGGCGAGAGGAGCTGGCGGTCCAGCTGCACCCTCGACTCGCCTATCTTGCGGATCTTTTTGGAAGCGACTTCGATGCTGTAGTACTGGCCCGGGTCCATATCGGAATCCACGCGGAAGATGCCCTGGCTCTTATCGCGCGTGAGGTTCAGGGAATCGATGCGGGAATTCGGGAAGGATCTCGTCAGGTCCCCGTAAAGCTGCATGCGCAGCGAACGGGGATCGAGGATCTCCTTCTCGTTGTAATCCGGATCGTACTGGACGCCCACGAGACGGCCGTCTTCCATGATGACGCCGCTGTCGTCGACCTTGGGATCGCTCGAGACCACGGCCTTCTTCTTGGTCTCCAGGTCGAACTTATAGATCGCGAACCGCCCGGTCTCATGGGACGAGGCTACGTAGAGGACGTGTTTCCCTTCATCGAGCGCGATGGGACGGATCGCGCCGTTGGGGGAACGCGCGGGATAATCGAGTTTCTCCCACTTGGCCTTGTGGTGGGGTCGGTAGTAGATGTGCGTGACGTCGATCAGCTTCTCGTCTGCTTCGACCGCGACGTCGACGTTGCCGTCCTCATCGGCGAGGAAGGTGCCGTTCTCCAGATAAGGGCTGGCGATGGTATTGACATGACCCGTATTCACGTTGACGAGGACGGCCGTGGGACGCCCGCGCTCGCGCCAATCATAACGCGCCATCACTATATGCTCGGGATCCTTGGGCAGGGTCCGGACCAATTCGTACGAAGCCGATTCCTTCACGAAGAAGTCGCGGAGGTTCTTGCCGTCATAATCCACGAAGTAAGGCCGCTCGTTGCGGACGCGCCCATCGAGGTAACCGTAGACGAAACCTACCGTGAGCAGGAGCCTCGTATCGTTCACCCAGGTCACCGAGGTCACGCTTTGGTCCGTGGCGAACTTCGCCACGTATTCGGCTTTGCTCATGTCCTTATCGAGAACGGCGAGATGGTTCACGCCCTCCTTCTTAAAGATGACCGCCAGGTGTTTGCCGTCGGGGGAAAGATGAGGTTGACCATAAGTATCAGTCTCAAAAAAGCGTTCGAGAGGGACTTTGCCTTTATTACTCGCATCGATCGCGGATTTGAGGGAGGGATCGAGTTCGGCCTTCTGATAGGCGTGACTGCAAGCCAGGCCCATAAAAAATAGCGCGAAAAGCCCAAAAAGTGCTCTCAAGTTCATAACTCCCGTCGGTTAGTTAAGTTCATAACTTATTGATATCATAGATCACCAAAGAATTTCTTCAATTCTTTCGAGCCTCGGCCGATAGTTCCTGTGAAGTTAGTTATACTCGCCCTGTCTTTAAGAGGACCGCATGAAATTCACACTTTTGGCCGGCGTACTTTTCGCGGCAGCTTTGACCAACGGATGCTCTGAGCAGAAGTCTACCGCGGCCACTTACCTCACCGGGCATCCGGCAGGCGCGTCCTCGGACTCAGGCGATTCGCAAGCCGGCGGCGACAGCTCGAACGTCGACTCGGGCAACAGCGAACCTTCCGATAACACGGCGAGCACCGCTTCGAACAGCTCAAACACCACGACGACGAGCGGCAACACCACGACTTCGTCCTCGACCGACATGAGTACGAATACCGGCAGCACCACGACCACGATGAACACCGGCAACACGACCACGACCGGCGACATGTCGACGACCACGACCCCGGCCGTGAACTACGCTTCCGTGAAGAGCATCTTCGACAACAACTGCAGCGGCTGCCACGGCGGTCAGGGCAATGTGTATACGGACTCTTACGCGAAGATCAACGCTTCGCTCGCGAAGATCAAATCGGAAGTGGACGGCAAGAAGATGCCGCCCGGCGGCGGACTCGGCGCGGACGACATCAAGTCGCTCGATGCTTGGTTTGCGAAAGGCGCACCGGAGAAATAAGCTCAACGAGCTACGTGTCGAGCCCGAGACCCAGGCGGCCTCGGGCTTTTATTTTGCCTAGGAGGCCTGGCAGCGGAATTCCATCGCGTATTCGTAGCCTTTGGTCGCCACGGCGTCGGCCTTCGAATCATCGACCATCACCGCGCTGCCCTTCTTCGCCTCGTTCTTCTTCTCGACGATCTTGCCGACGAGGCCGTGCGGCTTCTCGCGATCGAGCTCTTCCTTGGCCTTGAGATAGGTCTGCTCATCGGTGTTGCCGACGTATTCGGTCGATTCACGAACCCTCACCGCATGGTTCTGGTGGACGGCTTCGCAGTAACGCTCGGCCTGCTTCATGGCCTCGCCTGTGCCGTCGCCTCGCAGGGATACGAGGAACGAGACGCGATGGATGCCTGAGTCCTCGTTGGGCTTCACGTCGGGATAATGGGAGCAGCCGCATAGAAAAAGGAGCCCGAGGCTCGTCCAGACCTTACGCATAAGCCCTCCTTAGCGCGCGTAGGAAGTGAGAACATCCTTCAGCAGGGAATAAAAACGGGGCACCGTGGGAATCTCCGCGCGCTCGTCCGGCGAATGCGCGCCGATGATGGTCGGCCCGAAGGAGACCATGTCCATATCCGGATATCTCTCGCCGATGATCCCGCATTCGAGGCCGGCATGGATCGCCTTGACCTCGGGTTTTTTATGGAACAGCTTCTCGTGGCATTCGATGACGCGTTTGAGGACGGGCGAAGCGAGATTGGGTTTCCAGCCTGGATAACCCGTGGAGAATTCGACTTCGCCGCCGGCCAGGTTCAGCAGCGAGGCCATCGCGTGGCTCGCGTGCTCGAGTTCGCTGGCGACGGATCCGCGCTGGCTGGTCGTCACGGTGATGGCTTTCCGCCCCGTGCTGATCACGCCGAAATTCGTCGAGGTCTGGACCAGGCCCGGGATCTCGTGGCTCATCTTCAGCACGCCGTGGGGCAAGGCATCGAGGAGGCGAAGCAGCTTCTTCTGCAGCGTGCGTTTGAGCACCTTGCCCTTCTTCACGCCTTCTTCGCTCCACTCCGCGGTGAGGCCCGGGTCCGCGGCCTCGAATTCGCTGCGGACCTTGGCCAGGAACTCCGTGAAACGCGCCTCGGCCTCCGCCCATTTCGGTTTCGGGATAAAACCGGCGGCGACCGCTTCACGTGGGATCGCGTTGCGTTTGTTGCCGCCGTTCAGAGTCGCGACGCGAACGCCGAGCTTCTCGACCTCGAGCAGGAACCGCCCGAGGATCTTGATCGCGTTGCCGCGTTGTTTGTCGATATCGAGGCCGGAGTGCCCGCCTCTCAGGCCGCTCACCCTGAGCGTGAAAGCCTGCATCTTCTCCGGCAGGTCCTCGACCTGGAGATCCCAGCTCGCGAGCGTATCGCGGCCGCCGGAGCAGCCGACGTAGAGCGCGCCTTCCTCTTCGCTGTCGAGGTTGAGGAGGATGCGGCTCCTCACGAGCTCCGGATCCAGGTTCTTCGCTCCCGTGAGTCCGCTCTCCTCATCGATCGTCATGAGGAATTCGAGCGGGCCGTGCACGAGCTCGCCGTCCTTGATCACGGCCAGCATCGTCGCGATGCCGAGGCCGTTATCCGCGCCGAGCGTGGTGCCCTTGGCCTTGATCGCGTCGCCGACGCGCTCGAGCGTCAACGGATCCTTCATGAAGTCGTGGACGGTCTCCGCGTTCTTTTCGGTCACCATATCGAGGTGGCCTTGCATGCAGATGGAAGGAACGCCTTCCTTGCCGGGAGTCGCCGGGAGGGAGATGAGCAGGTTGCCGGTTTTGTCGGAGCGGAGCTCGAGGCCTTCTTTCGCTGCAAAGTCCCGGATGTATCGCGAGATCATTCCTTCGTGCTTCGAGGGCCTGGGGATCTTCGTTATTTCACCGAAATATTTCCAGACGGCACTCGGATCCAAACCTTGCAACGCTTCCGACACATCAAACTCCTTCGACTGGCACAGCGTGATCTAATCTGGGAGCGTACAATGATTCACTCATAGCAGCAAGAAAGGGCTTTTATCCGCAGGTAAGGCAAATACTATAAGCAGCTATAATCATTGCTTCTAAAGGCGAACGGTCGATCTTTTCCTTGTTCCCCCGCCATAGGCTGATTAGGCTCAGGATGAGGCGTTATCAAGTGCGAAGGAGTCCGAACCATGCACACCGATGTTCCTCTCAAATGCCAATGCGGAAAGATCCAAGGCTTCATCAGGCAGCTTTCCGATACCGATAAGATCCATCACACCTGCTACTGCGACGATTGCCAGGCCTACGCGCATTACCTTCATCAGGCGCAGAGGGTCCTGAACGATCACGGCGGGACCGAGATCGTCCACGTGATGCCGTCGCAGATGGAGTTCACCCAGGGCCTCGCCGAGGTCCGTTGCCTGATGCTTTCGCCCAAAGGCACGATGCGCTGGTATGCGGGCTGCTGCCGGACGCCGATCGGCAATACCGCGCGGACCGCGAAGATACCGCACGTAGGCGTGATCCACACTTTTATCGATACGAAGGCGCTGGGGAAAACCCTGAGCGACGTGGCGGGTCCGGTCGAAGCGGGAGTTCAGGGCAAGTTCGGGATCGGCACGCTGCCGCCGGGCACTCTGCAGACCACGTCGGTGCCGGTGATGCTGACCATCCTCGGTTTCTTCACCAAGGCCCTGATCCACCAGGGGCAAAAACCCAATCCGTTCTTCGACGAGAAGACCGGCGAGCCTCTCGCAGCGCCCACGGTGCTCACGCCGCTCGAGCGGGATTCGTTAAGGCCGCTGACGGGGCCGCATCCGACCCAGGCCGCATATGCCGAAGCCCATCAATTCTCGGGCCATTGATAAAGCCAGATCTGATCGTATTCAGACAGGCCCGGTCCCTCGCCGTCCTGCAGCCCTAGGTCGCCGATCACATAGATGATGCGGCCTTTGGCGACGCCCGCGCAGCTGCCGAGCAATCCCGGTGGAGGCGCATCGCGGTCGAACAATTCCCAGGCTTTCGCCTCCGCCTTCAGCCTATAGATATGCGATTCGTAACGATGATCGATCTCGTGCCGCCCGCCCATGAGGAGAAGGCCCTGATTCGGAACCGCGATCAGCTGCGCGCCGCGCAGGTCGCTCACGCCGAAAGCGTCGAGGCTCGGTCCCGGCGTCCAGGCGCGGGTCTTGAAATCCCAGATCCAGACTTCGGCGCGGCCCCGTTCATCGGCCTTGCCGCCGAAAACGTAGAGCTGGTTGCGCCAGAGGGCGAAGGCCGCATTCGCCCGCGCCGTCACGCGATTATCGGCTGGAACGTAAGTCCAGGCCTTCGTTTCGAAGTTGTAGAGATAACCGTCGTCCGAACGTTTCGCGCCCTGGAATCCGCCCCAGAGGAAAATCTCCTCGCCTGAGACGGCCGCGACGAAGGAAACGCGTGTGCCGAGTTTTTCAGGAACACGCACGGGCTCGAAGGCGCCTCGGGCGGGATCGACGAATCCGGCGTTCAAATCCTTCTTTAAACCCTTGCCGCCATAGACGAAGAGTCGTTTTCCGGCAGGCAGCAGGCTCGCGCGGCCTCTCGCGTCGAGGGCCTCGAAGCCCGTTGCCGGATGCCAGGCTCCCGATGCGAGATCCAAGGCTTCCGCCTCCTTGGAGAAGTCCGGGAACTCGCCGCCGAAGATATAGGCCTTATCATCGAGGACCGCACCCGAGTAATTGGCCCGGGCCTTCATGGAACCGATCTTCGCCACGGCCTTCCAACGCTTCGTCTGCAGGTCGAAGACATAGGTATCGACGTTCTCCTGCTTCGCATTGGTTTCCTTGATGCCGCCGACCGCATAGATCCGGTCGCCGACGGCCGTGCAGTAGGGATACGTGACCGCGCCCATGCCCTCGGCCGTAGACAGCGTTTCCCACTCGTCCCTATGCCCGCGCAGGCCGTTGAGCGACACGCAGTGCGTGAGGAGGAGGCTTAAGCTGAGAAGAAGGAGTAAACGCATTCAAAAACTCTTGCTCAATTCGATGTTCATAAGCGAGGTCTCGCTCTTCCTGGGGTTATGCAGCGCGAAAGCCTCGTCCTGGTAGATGCCGTCGGCATACGTATTCTGCCCGAGGCCGTAGCTGAAACGGATCTTGATCCAATCGACCAGCACGATGACGAGACTCGATTGCACGATATTCTGCGAGATATGCGCGGTGTAGACCTTGGTCACCGCCCCCGTCTTCGCATCGCGGCCGAGATAATGATAGCCGGCGAGATCCTGCGTCCCGCCGGCGAGTCCCACGTTCACTGTATCCCAGATCGGGAGGCTGAGCGAGAGAAGACGCTTCGCGCCCTGTCTCGCGACCGTCTCGGGATCGTCGACCACGCTGAGCCTCTCGAGCGGCGCGTCGCTCGCGCGGTTGGTGATTTCATACGATAAGCGCAGGCTCAAATCCGCGATGTTCATCCCTGCCGCGAGCCCGGCCTTCGTCTCGCTCGTCGCGCCGACGTGATATTTGAAGCGCCCGTCGACGAGCGCCATGCGATCGCGATCGAACGCTTTGAAATCAGGATTGTTCGTCCGCCAGTTCTGGAGGTTCGCTCGCAGGCTGTAATCGCCGAAGCGTTGATTCACGTCCGCCTTGATGAGCGTGTCGTCGGCCTTCGTTTTGGTCGCGCCGTCGCTCGGCTGCTGCTTCGCGAATTCGAGCCCGCCGTCGAGATCACCCTTCTCGAGCCGCAGCCGCGCGATGACTTCGTTCTGTCCCCACGCCTCCGCCGTCTTGAATTTCGGCGCAAAGCTCGTCACGCCGAGACCCAGCTCGGCGCGCAGGAACGAGTTGATCTCGGCGCTGACCAAAGGATGGGCATGGATATACAGGTTTTCCTCGGATTTCCGCTGGGATTCGAGCGACAGGAACTCGCCGCTCGCCGCGGAGATCTCGAAAATCTGGCTCTCCTCGTTTTTTACGCTAAAACCACTAAGGCCCAGACCAAGGTCCAGGCTCGCGAAGAACTTCGAATTAGGATCACTGCCAACGTAGGCTCGGGCTCCGACCCGATGAACCAGGTTGTCCTCAGTATCCCTCCCGAAGCTCTTGTTGATCTGCTGCACCGTATCCTGCCTGAGGAAGAAACCCGGCGTTATGCGGACGCCGAGGTTCTTGCGGGCCTCTTTCGGAGTCGGCTCGACGTCGAGGATGGGGCCGCCGTCGTCGTTGGGGACGACGGTGAGCGACGGCACCTCCGATTCCTTGTTGACGAAGTTCGCGAGGAGCTCGTCGTTGCCGCCGCGCGCGGCCTCGAGATATTTCTGCCTTTCGAGGCGCAGGGGCTTCGGCAGCTGCTTGGGTTTGACCCGGGCCAAGGCCTTCTCCGCCCGCGCCATCTGCCCGAGCTTGAAGTAACATACGCCTATCTTATAACGAGTGAGGGCGCGTTCGGGGCCCTTGAGCTTGAGATTCAATTTGAAGGCCTTGAGCGCCTTCTCGTACTCCTCGGCGCCGAGGTAGACCTCGCCGTAAGCGTAGGCCGTGTCCTTGGACAGCAGCTTGGGTTCGCCTTGGTCGAAGAAGCCCTTGGCCTTCTTGAGCTTTTTCTTCTCATAGTACATCGTGCCCATCAAAAGCGAGGCGCGCCCCTTCTCCGTCTCGTCCTGGGCGAGGGGCTTCAGGATCGCGTAGGCTTCCTTGTAGCGTTTCTGGTGGTAGAGATCGAGGGCGGCCTGGTAGTCGTCGGCTGCGAAGGCAACCGTGCTGAGGAGGAGCAGCATGACTACGAGCAGACGGAGCATTCGAAGGTATCCTCAGGGTTCGAAGTGAGTGCCGGGATACTTCTTCGCCATGCTCGCCTTCGCTGCCTTCACGTTCCCCTTCTGGGCCAGGACTTCCTGGTAGAAATGCAGCTCGGCGTCGTAATCCATGAATATTTCCGCGGCCTTGCTCGGATAGAGGCCGAGGAAGGTTTGGAGGTCCTTGAGGGAGGCTTCGCCCATGGGGTCTTCGGCCGCGAGCAAGGCCATCTTCCGGATCAGGACCATGCCGTCGAAGTAATCCTGGAAGGGGCCGCGGACGCGGACCGAGTTGAAGCAGTTCTTGAGATCGTCCTGGGCGTGCGCGTCCTCGAGGCAGCTGATGGCCCAGAGCGTGCCGGACATCTCGTATTCGTCGGACTGCGAGGTGCCCGCGATGCCGCTGAGCTGCCAGCGGAGGCGCGAGATGATGACCTTCGCTTCCGGCGTGAGATCGCCTTCCGTGAGCTTCGTGATCGACTTCAGGGCCATGCGCAGGCAGGCTTCGTTATAGGAGCCCGGATCCATCCAGCCCGGCATCGGCGAATGATTGCGGATCCAGTGCGTATCCATCATCAGGAGGCGCGACCATTCCTCGTGCGGGAGGCGGCGGCCTTCGAGGAGGGCTTGCCAGTCGGGTTTGGATTCCTTCCAGCGTTCATCCCAATAGGCAACGGAGCAGTCCGGCGGCAGATAGGAATCCGCCGTCCCCCGCAGCTTCTTCGCTCCGACGCCGTCCCAGCGGCCGTCCTTCGCATAGGCGACCGACCGCACGTAGGGGATCCACTTGCTGAAGTTGACCTTCTTCTTCATGAGGTGCGAGATATCGTTGTGGTTGCGATCCATATACCCTTCGAAACGCGGGTTATACTTATCGCCGAGATAGGATTTCGCCTGATAGTACTGGCGATCCTTGAGGTAGGCGACGGGGTTCACCCATTCGCCGTCGCGGTAGCTGAAGAAGGCGGCGGCGCCGCCGAGCACGAAGAGGAAGAGGAAGGCCCAGAGGATGTTGAAGTTGCTCGGAGCCCTTTCGAGGCCGGGACTGGCCTCATGCCGCAGGCTCATGCGCTGGCTGGCGGCGGAAGGCGCGGCGGGCATGGCGCTCATGCCCCAGCCCGACATCATCTCGGTGTGGATGAGCTGCACCAGTTCTGGATAATGCCGACGGACGCCCTCGATGTTATCGAAGGACACCCAAGGCCTTAGACTTCCAGATATCTCATCCTGCAGGCCGAATTGCATCTTGTGGTAGCTTTCCTGCACCTGCTTTAAGGTGAAGGGCCCCAAGAAGCGTTCCATGCCGACGCGAATGAGATAGAAGCGCTGCTCCATCAACCCCTCGCCACGTGTGAGATCACGACCGTGATGTTATCCTGCCCGCCGGCTTCGTTCGCTTCCTGGATGAGGCGCTGCGGAAGCTCGTAGAGGCGGTCTTCGTATTCACGGACTATCTTCAGGAGTTTTTTATCGCTCACCATGCCCGACAGCCCGTCGGAGCAGGTGATGAGAATCTCGCCCGGCTGCAGCTTGAGTTCGTAGATGTCGACCTCGCACTGCGCGCTGAGGCCGAGGGCGCGGACCAGGGCGCCGGGTTTGGGGTTCGCGGCGAGCGAGCCGTCGGGCAGCCAGCCGCGCTCCACGTAGTTCTCGATATTGTGGTCGAGCGTGAGCTGCCACAGGTTGTTCTTGAAGTAGAGATAGGTGCGGGAGTCGCCCATGTGGCAGATGAAGGCTTTCTCGCCCACGAAGAGGATGCAGTTGAGGGTCGTCGCCATGCCTTCGGTCGGCGTCCCGTTGCCCTTGGCGATGATGTCCTTGTTCACGTGGTCGATGCTTTGGATGAGGAAGGGTTCGACCTCTTCGTGCCGGAGGCTGTCGCAGTTCAGGTAAGCTTCCTTGATGCCGTTCACCGCGAGTGAAGACGCGATCTCACCACCCTTGCGGCCGCCGATGCCGTCGGCGACGATGAGCAGGCCTAGCTCCGCGTTGTAGTAGAGGCTGTCTTGGTTGTTCTTCCGGACGCGACCCATATCGGTGGCGCCGAACATTTCAATACGCACGGGTACTCCCCATTCTGTCTCAGGAGGGGGTATCGGCCATAAGGGTGGAAAATCTTAGGGATTAGTGAAATCAGGGTTTTGCCCTTTGCCAATTTCCGCAATCATACTTTAGTTATTCAGCGTCTTACGCTCGCTGAAAAATCTTGGCAGGATAAGACTCCCTAAAACCGTTGATTTTGTGAAGAGAATGCTTGGCTCCTCAGCGTGGCAGTTAATGAACCTAGTTTTGCTTGAACAAATAATTGGTTCGGGCTAGATTGCGTCAGTTTTGCGATGGAGAGTGTGCCTATGAGTAAAAATCAAACGCTGTTAATCTACGTGATGTCCGCGATTTCGGTCATCTCGCTTTTAATTGCACTTTGGGCTCTATCAGTGAGTCGAGATAGATTCTATCAATGCAGCCCCTTTTTGATCGCATCTTATGCATCGACAGGGGTTGTCGCCTTTATCGCTTTTAAGAACCGCAAGAAAAGGGGGATAAAATGAAAACCATCCTTTTCATTTTTGGATTAGCTTTCCCCGGTCTGTCCTTTGCGACTCAAAACTACAGAGTTTGCTACGAATCAGCGAATAAATGCGAGATTATCCAAGATACAGGCGCAGACGCTTACGTCGTTACCGATGATATAAGCGTCTTCAAAGACATGAAGAGCCATGATCAAACGATGCCTGTCAAACTCGTTTCGACCGCTGAATTATCTTCGTACGAGACCGCCGATGAAATCCATATGACGAATGAAGACCTGGATGCTCTTCATAGGCAGGAAATGAGATTCTATATAAACGCTGCTGGCTGCGGTTTTGGAATAATCACATGCGTGGCCGGCGTCACGGCCGTTTCGCTGGCAGAATTTCCCACTCTCCTAACTGCGACAGCAGCCTATGTAGGAGCATTCGCTGCTTGCGGTGTCGGGGCCGCCATGTGCACAGTAACATACATGGATTGGGAAGATCTTCAGAAGGCTAGAGAGCAGTTCGAACAAAAACATCCGGGAAGCAAGAAAACCGCAGGCGAACAAACTACAGCTCAACCATCATCAGGTGGGGAGGGCGGTGGAAAAAGTCTGGACGCATTATGCAAGCAAGTGTTATGCGTCGACCCTGGGCGCCTCGG
>JASLCY010000356.1 GCA_030151925.1 Oligoflexus sp. | reverse complement strand
TTCTCGAACTCGAGGAGGGTATAGATGGGCGCTTTCTCCTGGAAAGGATTCACGCGGTGTTTCTGGTGCTTCAGGACGAGCTCGAGGCACTGATGGGTGAAGAACTCGAACGCGGTCGGATGGATGCCGCGAAGGTTCGTGAGGCCCAGGAGCTTCGTCACGCTCTCGAAATCCGGGCAGGCCATGCAGGTGAGGCGAAGGTCCTTCGGCAGCGGCACGAGCTTCATCGTCGCCTTGGTGATGATGCCGAGAGTGCCCTCGGAGCCGATGAAGAGGTGCTTCAGGTCGTAGCCGATGTTGTTCTTGCGAAGGTCGTAGTTGAGGTCGAGGATCGTGCCGTCGGCCAGCACCACTTCGAGGCCGAGCACGTTCTCGCGCGTCCCGCCGTAGCGGATGAGCTTGAGGCCACCGGCGTTCGTCGCGATGTTGCCGCCGAGCTGGCAGCTGCCCTTGGCGGCGAGATCCACCGGATAGAAGAGGCCCGCTTCCTTAGCGGCTTTCTGCAAGGTCTCCGTGATCACGCCCGCTTCGGCTTCGATGCTCATGTTGATGGGATCGATCTTGAGGATCCTGTCCATCTTATCCAGCGAGATCACGACCTCCTGGTTCGAAGCGTTCGCCGCGCCCGCCAGGCCCGTGCGCCCGCCGCTCGGAACCACGCGGATGCCGTTGTCGTTGCAGTACTTCAGGATGGTCGAGACTTCCCGGACGGTCTTCGGGAAGACGACCGCGGACGGGTTCGGATTCGATTTGGTCCAGTCTTTGCCGTATATCTGCAGATCGTCGGCCTTGTGCGAGATGCGCGCGCTCGTGACGATTTTTTCCAGCGCTGAGAAATGAGCTGTATCCAATGGTTGGCCCTTTCCTATGATCGGCTCCCAGAGGGGAGAATTAGCGTAAATCAGACGGCTGCTTCAAGGTTTAGTTAGAGTTCTTCCCAGATCTTCCTCAAGGCATTGTCCTGGCGCCGGCGGAACTCGGCGACAGTCGCCTGGCGGCCGTTATTGAGGATCGCGAAGGCCAACATGCCATGTTTGGGGTGGCCCATATAGCCGGCTATGCTGGAAACCGCGACAGGCTGTGTCAAAGTACCGGTTTTCGCCCGAACCATTCCGTCCAGCACATCTGCGCCCTTAAACCGCTTCTTAAGCGTCCCCGTCCAGCCCGAGGCCGGGAAGCTCGCCAGGTACTCGGGGAAGAGATCCATGCGCCCTTGCATATAGACCAGGACCTTCACGATCTGCTCCGCGGAGAAGGTGTTGCGGGAATCGAGGCCCGATCCGTTATGGATCTCGAACCTATCCTTGATGCCGACCTCCTTGCGCAGGAAGGATTCGATGCCGCGCACGCCGCTCGCGAGGCTGCCGCTCCCCTTCGCGTCGTCGTTCAGGTAGGCGCCGAGGCGCTTCACGAGGGAATCGGCGATGTAGTTGTTCGAGAAGTGGTTGAGGCCTTGGACGATATAACCCACATCGTAGCTGTCGAGCGTATAGAGGAGCTTCGCCTGCGCGGGGACCGTTCCGCCCTTCACGCGGCCCTTGAGCGTGATGCCCGCGTTCAGCAGGAAAGCGCGGAGCTGCTCGCCCGTCTCGTTCAGGGGATCGCCCATGGAGCGGTAGACCTTGGTCGAAGCCGTCTGGCTGCCGATCGTGCCGCTCACGGCGATGGAAGAACCGTCATGATCGGTCTGACGAACGGCCGCCAGGTGATTCTCGGCGCCCGCGGCGGTCTCCGTGCGGTTCCTGAGCTCGACGCCGGGGAGAGGATAAGGATCGAAGCTCACGCGGCCGGGAGCGCCGACCTTGGCGCCCGGGCTGATCACGATGGGCAGGGTGTTGAAGTTGATGCCGAAGGCGGTAACGGGGGCATCGTAAGCGCGGTCCGATTCATTCGCCCTGTCCTGCCGCGAGGAATCGCGGTCCTCGTCGTCGAAGAGGCTGTTGTCGATGATGAGGTCGCCGGTGAATTCCTTGATGCCCATGTTGCGAAGGTCGGCCGCCATCTGCCAGAGCTTTTCGCTCACGAGCATGGGATCGCCGTCGCCCTTCACGTAGAGCGGGCCGCTCACGGTCTCGCCCGCGCGCGAGCCGGTCGTGTAGAAGCGGGTCTTGAAAGTCGTGGCCGGCTTGAAGTAATGCAGCGCGGCCGCCGAGGTCAGGACCTTCGTCACCGAGGCCGGTATCAGCGGCTTCTTCGCGTTGCTTTCATAGATGGGCTTGCCATCGCTGAGGCGGACGATGAGGATCGATTCCGAGCTCCCGTCGGCCGGCATGAGCCGGGTTTCCGCTCGCGCCGCAGAGGCCAGGAGAGAGAAGGACAGGAGGAAGGGCCAGAGCCCCAGGAGCGGATTGCGCATGACAGACTCCTATAAAGCCAAAGCTCCATTATAGGGCAAGATGCGCGATACTCGATAGCGCTGCGAGCGTGAGGCCCGCGCAGAGGCCGGCTATCGCGTCGTCGAATAGAGTTCCGTAGGCTCCGGGCATATGCGACTCAACCCAGGCAATTGGGCCTGGTTTTAGGCTGTCGAAAAGGCGAAAAAGGATAAAACCGGCAATCAAATGAAGGGCATCGAAAGGAAAGAAACAACTCGCGATCGCCTGTCCGAGGACGTCGTCGATCACGATCCGCTCGTCGTCGCGC
>JASLCY010000611.1 GCA_030151925.1 Oligoflexus sp. | reverse complement strand
TTAGGACTTTCCAGACCTTTAGAGCTATATCAAGCCAAAGCCGAAACGCTATCCATTAAAAAAAGGTTCGGAGTTATTCTCTCTCTCCTATGGGATTATTCGTTTGATGACGAACGAGCCGAAAGCTTTCCATGGATAGATTGGCATCCTAAAATTAAGCCGTCCATCGTGCGCAATTTGGATTTTTCAATTTGGAACTGGGAAAGCGTAGAGCAAATACTCAAAGATGATTTTGATCGACTATGCTCGCATGATTCTTTGATGCCCAAAGAAAAAATCCTAAGTTTTCGATGGCGAATTATAGATGATTCTATGTCCGAATTCGACATTTCTATTAATTTCCGGAATCCGCATTCTCTCCACCGTGAAATTGGAAAACATAAGACAGCTCTTCTCCAAGCTAGCTATGCATTCAGTAGTTTTAAAAGGGAATTGGAGAAAAATGCCAAACAATTTGGCCAAGAACCTAGACCCATCATTGCTTGGAATATTACGATTGAGGATAAGATACTTCCACCTCCTAGATATCGCGAGCTTTTTCAAGAACTCGAAAACTCGGGTTTTGAGTTTGATATAATTGAAATAGAAAATCAAATACCTGTAGATCTCGCCTCTTTCGCAATGAATGTTGACTGGATTCCAGAAGATTCCTTCTTATCTGTCGACTACGGAGAGTTCAGCGAGAAAAATGATCTTACACCTTGGATCAGGACGGCAAGGAAGAGACCCTTGTTTTTTTATGATGTTCCCATTCCATTGCAAATTCACAATTTCTCACAAAGGAAATTTTTAGAAAGGGTTTCGTCGAAATGGTGGGAAACGCCAAATGAAGGTGCAGGTCAGCGCGATTATTATGAGCTTTTAGGCCAAAACCATCAGCTCCGTTGGGTCTACCGTGACGAAACAGGGGGTTGGTTTCTCCATGGGCTCTATTATTGAGAAATATGGCTTCTATGAGTGGGTGTGTCACACCAATTACAGTTTCAAAGTTGGAGCGTCACATCCCTTTGAACTGGTTCAGAGCGCTGTTGCCGAGGGATATGGCGGCCTTGGAATAACCGACTATGACGGGGTCTATGGCATTTCTAAGTCGTTCCAAGCTATACGCAGCCTACGCAAGGAAAACGTCGATCGCGGTCTTCGACTTTTCTATGGAGCGGAGTTCCATCTTCAAAAGGATCATGATCTGCCTCATATTCATCAAGACACGCTCATCTTTCTCGCTCAATCGATAAGGGGCTACTTTAACCTTTGTCGGCTTGCAAGCTACTGCCACCGGGAGGGAAAGATCGCCCCGACGTTGCCCTTAGACTATATTCAGGGTCATGATCTTGAGGGTATTTCCATCATCCAACCCATGCGCGGTCTCATTCATCGGGGTGGCCAAGAGAGGTCATTGCGAGAGCGTTCAAAAGAACTTATTGATCTCGTTGGAAGCGAGAGATTTTTTATGGGAGTGAGTCGCCACTTTGCTGCTGCTGAAGACCAAGCTATCTTACCTACTATCCAAATCGCCAACTCGATTGGCTCTAAGTGCCTTCTTACGCAGGATGTCTATTTTCATAAAGCAGATCGAAAGGATCTAAGCGACCTTCTCACCTCGATAAGGCTAAATACACGGCTTTCGGAAAGCGTCAGCCACCATTTTGTAAATGGCGAGCGAAGCATTCACAATCTTAGAAACATTGAATCTCGTTTCAATGCCCTTCCTATTTACGAAGAAAGCCTGCGCGCCTCCAAGGAACTAGCTGAACGCTTTTCGTTCGAATTGGATGAATTACGATATAAGTATCCAAAAGAAATGCTGCCTCCTGGAATAGGAGCACAGGAGTTCCTAGAGAAAATTACCTGGGAAGGAGCGCGTGGATACTACGATAATAATATACCAGAGAATGTAGCTGAACTACTGGCACACGAAATCAAGTTAGTAAATCATCTTCAATTCGCCGACTATTTTCTTACTGTATGGGATATTGTCCGCTGGGCTCGGAGTCAGGGTATTTTATGTCAAGGTCGAGGTTCGGCTGCAAATTCTGCCATATGTTTTGTGCTCGGGGTTACGGCTGTTAATCCGGCACATTTCGACGTTCTTTTTGAGCGGTTCATGAGCGTCGAACGTGGCGATCCGCCAGATATCGATGTCGATTTTGAGCACGAAAGACGCGAAGAGGTTATCCAATACATCTACGAACGTTACGGCAGAAGCCGTGCAGCACTGGTTGCAAATGTAATAATGTTTCGAAACAGGGGAGCCCTCCGGGCTGCGGGAAAAGCTCTCGGAGTTCCCGAAGCCATTCTTAAAAAGGCTTCTGGTGTTTTTGATAGCCGCGATTTTCGAAATGAAGACGCGGAGAAAACTGTCGACGAACTCAAGCGTCTCATATCATCGGATGATCTGGGAGAGAAGAAAGATCCACCCTGGCTGCAGTGGATAAGAATGAGTCGAAAACTTCAGGGATTTCCAAGTCACCTAGGCATCCACTCAGGTGGTTTCGTCATCGCTGATAAATCGCTTGATTGGTTGTGTGCTCAGGAACCAGCAACAATGCCTGGTCGAACTGTTATTCAATGGTCTAAAGATGACATTGAGGCACTTAATTGTTTCAAAATCGACATGCTCGCCCTCGGTATGCTCACAGCTATTAGAAAATGTTTTGATCTTATAAAACTTCATCATGGCATCACCATTGATCTTCAGAAGATTCCTGCTGACGACAAATGCACGTACGATATGATTTGCAAAGCCGATACAGTCGGAACTTTTCAAATTGAATCACGCGCCCAGATCTCTATGCTGCCTCGAATGAAGCCGCGTCAATTTTATGATCTGGTTATAGAAGTCGCAATAATACGTCCTGGCCCTATTGAAGGCGGAATGATTAATCCCTATTTGAGCCGACGGGAAGGGAAACAGCCAGTCAACTATCCAGATCCTCGACTTGAAAGCATTCTCAAAAGAACCCTAGGGGTGCCGATCTTTCAAGAGCAAGTCATGAGAATCGCGATGGCTGTCGGAGGATTTACCGGGGGTGAAGCTAATGAACTGCGACGGAACATGGGGTCATTCGCATTCAAAGGCGATCTTGGGTACTACGGTACAAAACTCAAGGAGGGTATGAAGGCGAACGGAATCCCTGAAGAATTCATCAAAACGATTCTGGCTCAGCTCGAAGGCTTTGCGTCTTATGGCTTCCCAGAATCTCACGCTGCATCTTTTGCGTTGCTAGCTTACGCATCTAGCTATCTCAAATGCCACTATCCAGAGCCCTTCTTTGCAGCGCTCTTGAATTCTCAGCCTATGGGATTCTATT
Organism: Oligoflexus sp.; assembly: GCA_030151925.1. Lineage (GTDB taxonomy): Bacteria > Bdellovibrionota_B > Oligoflexia > Oligoflexales > Oligoflexaceae > Oligoflexus. Next base: position 937 of record JASLCY010000611.1, on the reverse strand, counting down.
CCCAACACGTTTTGATTCAAACGGCTAAACATCTAGGAATTAAAATTCTGCCAATCTGTGTAAATTTTTCGGAGTGGGACGCGAAACTTGAAGAGTCCACCGGGGGCCTTGCTATCCGGCTCGGAATGCGAATGGCCCGATCCTTACGGGAAGACGCTGCAAGAAAATTCCTTAATCGACGCAAGATCGAGGGGAGTTGGACATGCTTGGAGAGTTTTGTAAAGGGCGCAGGCTTATCTAGAATAGACCTTACCTCTCTTGCCTCTGCGGATGCATTGCGGGTATTTGGTATTGAGCGCAGACATGCATTATGGTTATCAGAGGCTGCACCATTTTCTGATTTCTTAGAAGACATTGAGGAGGTAGTCGAATTTAGAGCAGAGAGTGAGACTGAGCGGATGCAAATGGATTTTCACTCGACTTCGACATCTCTCGGGCTCCATCCGACGGAGATACTTAAGCGAGAAGACTGGCCTTACCCTGTTCCGATTAATTCTATTACATCCAATAATGAACTATCAAAGCTTATGAACGGACGGCTCGTTTCTATATTTGGAATGGTGATCGTCAGACAATCACCACCCACAGCGAAAGGTATGGTGTTCGCGACTGTTGAGGACGACAGTGGTCTAGCTAACTTGGTCCTGACACCTCAGATATATAGAAAGTTTCGTCACTTATTCGATCGCCAGGCATTTATTTGTGTGCGAGGAAGACTTCAACGGCAGGGAGATGCCTTTTCGGTAAAAGTAGATACAATCTTTGCACCTAAGATAAGGGAAGCAGAGTTAATTGCCATCGGTCAAATCGAAATCAGAGAGACCCATCCCCATCTCTTCGAAAAGGAAATCGTTTCGACAAGACATTATAATTAGGTTCTGTCTGACCATTGTCTAAAAATATGTTACGTTCTTTCGGCTCAACAGTTGAGGCGAAA
>JASLCY010000311.1 GCA_030151925.1 Oligoflexus sp. | reverse complement strand
GCTCTCCTCTTTGCCGGCAAGTCATTTGCAAACAATAAAACTCTGTTCGTTAACGGAGTTTATGCAGCAACTTATGGTGATATCGGTTTCGACAAAGGCGATTGGCGCGGCAACAACTATTCGGCCGTTCGTCTCAAGGCCGGTATTCAATTGATCCGTTACGAGTTCATCGGCCTCAGCTTCGGTTACGAGAAGGTCGGCTTCTACGATGGCCTCATCAAATGGAGCGGCCCCCATCAGCAGGTGAAATTCGATTATCGCGGCCCTCTGCTCGAACTCCATCTCTTTCCCCAGGGACCGATCGGACTCTCGTTCGCGGCGATGACGGGCGAGGGTTATAGCTTCAACTCGGATTCCGCCACGTTCAAATACACCTGCCCGACCGCGGATGGCGAGAGCTGCACGGTCTGGTCGGAGCGTTCGGCTCTCAGCGTGGCCGAATATACCGCTTATCTCACGGCGCATATCACTTACGGCCTCGATTTCTTCGTCGGCGCCGGCACTCGTCAAATCACCGGTAAACCCCGCTACGACGTCCAAAATAATACGACAGGCGAGCATAACTTCCGCGTCTGCGATGCGCCTAACTGGAAGGAAAACCATCCGATCGTTTTGGTCGGCCTCCGTGGTACCACTCTTTAAAGCCATTCCGGGGCTCCGGCCCCTTTTAAGTCGCTGGTATCATAGCTTTGTTAAGATACGGTAATTTGTGCATAAATGCGTTGACCAGACGGCTAATTGTGCGATAGTTAATCAGCATCGAAAAATTAGCTAAGGAGCCTCTATGCGAAGCTCGGCCTGGCAATGGGGCCCGCGCCTCCTACTCAGTTTTTGTCTGTGTTGGTCCGCTTCTTCTCCCTCCGCCCTAGCTCTGACTTCGACTCCTGCCGCTATCCATATCGGTGCCTTCAATCTCCAAGTGTTCGGTGAATCCAAGGTCGCAAAGCCCTTTATCGAAGATACCCTGCTCTCCATCCTCTCGCGGTACGACATCGTCCTCCTCGAAGAAATCCGCGACAACGATAATAAAGCCGTCTACCGCCTGCTCGACGATCTAAACGCGAAAACGCATCGCGGCTATCAGGTGATCGTGAGCGAGAGGCTCGGCCGCGGGGAGATGAAGGAGCAGTATGCTTACTTCTACGATCCCAGCGTCGTCGTGGTGGAAGAGAACTATACCTATCCCGATGCCGCGGAGAAATTCGCGCGTCCGCCCTTTATCGCCCGTTTCAGCGGCCAGGGCCGCACGTTCACCCTCGCCGGCATCCACGTCGCGCCTTTGAACGTCGCGGGCGAACTGCAAGCCATGAACGACGTCTATAAAGATACGGAGAGCCACTTCTCCGACGACAACATCATCATCATGGGCGACATGAACGCCGACTGCCTCTACTACAAACCCAAGACGCAGGGCTTCGATTATTTTGAAGTGAAACCTCATCTCATGGTCGCGGATACCGAAGACACCAGCGTCGCGCCGAATCAATGCGCTTACGATCGGGCCTTCGGCTTCGGCGCGATCCAGAAGTATACCTCCGACGCCCATGCCTATGATTTCCAGGCTGATTTCAAATGGACGCTCGCGGACGCCAGGCAGATCTCCGACCATTTCCCTATAGAGTTCACCATCACAGGCACGGGCTCGAATGCTGATCCTGTGCAGGTTCCACCGCCCCCGCCGAGCTCCGCCTCCCCAGGGACGGCTGCGCCGGAGACGATGCCGGCCGAGCCGAGCACCGGCACGGAAGCGGGCTCTTCGAGCGGCGATGCGGTCTGCGGGTCGGATCCTTACAAGACGAGCAGCGGTTATTGCTACGCGACCTTCGAGGGCAAGAAAAAGCGGGTCTCGGCCGCGTGCTGCCCCGAATGACCATCCATCAGGCCTTCGCAAGAAGGCCTTTTTTAATTCAACCGTGAGTCTTTTTTCGATCCCAGATCGAGGCGGAATAGGGGAGCGAGGAGTTCGTGACTTCCTCGTTCTCCCGGCATTGGAAGTCTTTGAGGACTTCGAGCGGATAACTCGTATCGCCTTCGATCGCGCGGTGGATGCGAGTGAGGTAGATCCTCTGGACGAGCGGCAGCGTCTGCCGGTAAATCTCGCCGCCGCCGATGATGCAGATTTCGTTCTGCCACAGCTCGCTCATCGCTTTCGCATGCTCCAGGGCTTCGTCGATGGAATGGACGAGCGTGACGATGCGGGGGAAAGCCGCCTCGCTGCGCGAGATGACGATGGAATAACGTCCGGGCAAAGGACGGCCTATCGATTGATACGTCTTCCGGCCCATCACTATGATCTTGCCCATCGTGATCGCCTTGAAACGCTGGAGCTCATCCGGCAGATGCCAGGGCATCGTCCCGTCTTTCCCAATGATACCGTTTTCCGAACAGGCGACGACGTGCGACAGCAGCATGCGGGACTCCTCGAGCTTAAAATAAGGCCTAAACGGCGACCGGAGCCTTGATCGCCGGATGCGGGTCATAACCTTCGAGCGTAAAGTCCTCGTAGGTGAATTGGAAGATATCCCGCACCGCCGGGTTGAGCCTCATCGTCGGCAGAGGGCGCGGCTCACGGGAGAGCTGCAGGCGCGCCTGCTCGATATGATTCTCGTAGAGATGAAGGTCGCCGAAGGTATGCACGAAGTCGCCCGGGCGAAGATCGAGCACCTGCGCCATCATCATGGTGAGGAGCGCGTAGCTCGCGATGTTGAACGGCACGCCGAGGAAGATGTCCGCGCTGCGTTGATAGAGTTGGCAGCTGAGTTTTCCTTCGGCCACGTAGAATTGGAAAAAAGCGTGGCAGGGCGGAAGCGCCATCCTATCGATTTCACCTGGATTATAGGCCACTACGAGGTGGCGGCGCGAATAGGGATCGCGTTTGATGTTGTTCATCACTTCCTGGATCTGATCGATGGCCTGACCGCTGGGCGTTTGCCAGGAGCGCCACTGAGCGCCGTAGACGCGCCCCAGATTGCCCTCCGCGTCGGCCCATTCATCCCAGATGCTGACCCCATTCTCCTTGAGGTACTTGGTGTTGGTCTCGCCGCGCAGGAACCAGAGCAGCTCGTGGACGATCGACTTCAAATGGACCTTCTTCGTCGTGAGGAGCGGAAAACCGGCCCCGAGATCGAAGCGGATTTGCGCGCCGAAGACGGAGCGCGTTCCCGTGCCGGTCCGGTCGGGACGGGCGACTCCGTGTTCGAGGACATGTTCAAGAAGATTCAAGTAGGTTTTCATGGGGCTTCCTCGAGCGGAGTATGGAAGAAACCCCATTACTATAGTCTCTAAAGGCGTCGGGTTCTATCTGTTAAAGTGACTTCGTACCTCCTCTTCGGTGTCTATTTTAAGGCCTGGGCCTGGCTCGGCCCCTCTCAGTCTTGGGCCGAGAGGTTCTGCTTGCCATGCGAGTGTAAAATGCAATTAAAATTCGCCGTAAGGTATGCGTAAGAGATTTCGCCGCGAACTCACGGCGAAGGCTGGCGACGAGCGTAATGATTTGCGGAATTTAGGCCTCTTCTTCGCCGGCGCTCAGCGCTTCTTCCGGCGCGCCCATGAAAGCGCTGTCGGGGTCGGCCTCATCGTTTCCGGCGAAGGGGTCGTCGGGAGCGATTCCCGCGGTTTCGGTCGCAGCCTTTTCCACCGTGATCGGCAAGAGCGTACGACGGAACAGGTCGAGGATCACATCGGGGTGGACGATCGCCTGCATCTTGTTCGTTTCCGACGGCAGCCATGAGCGGCAGCTCTCCCAGATGCCCCAGGCGAGGACCGCGAGTTGATCGATCGTGAGGTCGCTGCGGATCGCGCCGAGCTCCCGGCCCTGCGTGAGGAACTCCTTGAGCCACGCATCGATCGCGTTCACCGTGGCGATCGCGGGATGGCCTTCGCGGCGACTCTCGCTCGTGAGGAAATTCGTCACGAACTGGCTCGCGGTCGGCTTGCGGTAGATCGTCCGATAGAATTCGAGCAGCAGGTCTTCGGCCACCTGCCAGAAGGAGAGCTCGCTCAGCGGCGGTTCGAAGCTGAGGCTCACCAGGCGTTTGAAGTCCTTGATCGTCGCGCGGTGGATCGTGAGGAAGAGGTCTTCCTTCGATTTGAAGTAGTAGTACATCGTGCCTTTGGCCATGCCGCAGTTCTTGATGATGCGGTTGAACGAAGCCTCGCCGTAACGGTAGCGGGCGAATTCATCCAGGGCCACGGACAGTATGTGGGCGAAGCGCTCGGTCGTGAGACCTTCGATGCGTGCGGTTGGCATAGCGCGTACTCCTGCTGGGGATAGGATATTTTAGCAGGTTCGGGGAAGATCCGTCGCTAATTTTGTAGGCATAGGCCATTCGGAGGGGATAGGGACGCGGCGTTGAAGAGGAACTCGGAAAAAATCCTCATCATCCCGCGAGTCTTCGTTGCGTTCGTCACGGGGAGACGTTAAATAGATATACGTGTGCGGAATTTTTGGATATTAAGTATTCCGATTCGCACGAGAGCATGCGCAGTTAGCTCAGCTGGATAGAGTACCAGATTCCGATTCTGGTGGTCAGAGGTTCGAATCCTCTACTGCGCGCATTTCCCTACCTCTGAAAACACTCCCAATACACCATGCGGGCCCGGGCTATTGTCGGTCGTCGATGAC